>CAWVZX010000053.1:0-8035 GCA_963934755.1 uncultured Arcobacteraceae bacterium
ATATTGTGTTATTTTAGATATTTCATTCTGTACATTATCAGATACATTATTGTTTAGTTCTTGTAGAATCTCAACAATATGAGTCTTTAAAACTTTAAAAGTACTTTTTACTTTTTTTCTTTTCGTATCATTTTCTTCTTCATGTTCATTTAATTCTTTGTATTCAAATAGTGACATTAATTTTATATAGTTTTCATTACTTAAAATATTTTCTTTATGCAAATATTCAAATGAAAGATTTAATGTATGTATAAGAGATTTGGATTTGTGTAGTGTAATTAAATTTAAGATATTGAATTGTAATTTATGAAGATTATTATCGTTTAAAGGTATTTCTATATTGAAATCAGAACATAAAATTTTTAATTGATCTAAAACAAAAAACTTTGTTTTATTTTTTTTTGTAATGGATAATAATAATGCAAAAAATGAAAAAGAATCATCATTAATTTTTGTATTAATTTCTTCTGTATTGTAGTCTTTTTCTAAATTAACACCATGATACAACAAGAAATAATCATTTGTCAAGCTCATATAATATCTCCTAAATATAAAAAGTTAAATACCATAGTTTGATATTTAACTTTTAATACTTGTAATTTAAAAAGAGGAAATCTCTTTTTAAATTACCTAAGCGCTACTAATTTTCTTCGTAAATATGCAATTTTATTTTGTAATGGTAAATGTTTAGGACAGTGATCTTCACAAGCTAAAAGTGACATACAACCAAATATTCCGTTATCATCACCAATTAATTCATAAAAATCTTCTGCTGTACGTTGGTCATGAGGATCAACATCAAATCGAGCAACTCTATTAAGTCCAACAGGACCTACAAAGTCAGGTCTCATTAGTTTTGTACCACAAGAAGCTACACAAATCCCACACTCGATACATCGATCAAGCTCAAATGTTTCATCAGCAACATCTGGGTCTACTTTAGTTTCCATTTTGGTAATATCTACTTCTTCATTAGAAACAATCCATGATTCAACTTTAACAGACATTTCATCCATCCATTTACCTGTATTAACAGATAAATCTTTAATAAGATCAAATGCGGGCATAGGCATAAGTTGTAATTTTCCTTCTGGATAATTAGCAATAAGTGTTCTACAGGCAAGTGCAGGTTTACCGTTAATAACCATTCCACAAGAACCACAAATTCCAGCTCTACATACAAAATCAAAAGATAAGTCAGCATCTAACTCTTCTCTAATTTTTGTTAAAGCAATAAAAAGAGTCATTCCTGGAGTTTCTTCCAGCGTATAATCTACAAATATAGGTTTAGAATCTTTTTCTCTAGGATTATATTTTAATACAGATATTGTTATTTCTCTACCTTGTGGAATACTCATTATTTATCTCCTGCTCTTTCATTGTTTTCTCTATAATTCATTGGTAAAATAAATGGCATTAGTGCATGTTGTAATGCATGTCTATCTTTACCGTCAGCTTCAAATTTTTCTCTTAATTCATCTACCTCTACTTGTCTTTTTTCTGATAATTCATTCTCTATAATCATACCTCTAGCACCATAACCTCTAAAGGCGGGAGGCATTTCCATTTTCATAATATCTAATTCTTCATAAGTAATTGTAGGTGTAGTTTGATTTGCATCAGGCCAAGAAGTTAGCGTTCTACTTAACCAGTTGGCATCATCCCTTTTTAAAAAATCCTCTCTATAATGTGCGCCTCTAGACTCAGTTCTTTCTAGTGCGCCTTTTGCAACACAAAGTGCAATTTTAAGCATTCGAGGGACTCTATAAGCTTCTTCTAGCTCAGGGTTTCCTATTCTAACCTTAGATTTAACATTGATATGTTTAGTTTTATTTAATAATTCTTCTAACTCATTTACGGCTTCAGTGAGTCCTATATGATCTCTAAAACTAGCGACTTTTTGATCCATCAAGTTTTGCATTCTATTTTTAATTTTAAAAATATTTTCAGTACCATCATATGCTAAAATATCATTAAGATATGCATCTTCTTTATCTAAAAAATGCTGTACTGTTTTTGTACCAATTACTACATCATTTTCTAAACAATAGTTAGCAAAGTAATTACCAACAATCATACCAGCAACAACAGTTTCAGATACAGAGTTTCCCCCAAGTCTATTAAATCCATGCATATCCCAACAAGCGGATTCACCACAAGAGAAAAGACCATTTAATTTTTGTGATTCACCTGTTGGGTTAGTTCTAATACCACCCATTGAATAATGTTGCATAGGAAGAACAGGAGCCCAACCTTTTTTACCTTCATCTGCTGGATCAATACCATTAAATATTTGACAAATCTCTTGAACATCTCTTAAGTTTTTTTCAATATGCTCACGACCTAAAATAGAAATATCTAGCCAGAGGTGATCACCATATGGAGATGGAACACCTTTACCATTTCGAATATGCTCAATCATTCTTCTTGAAACTACATCTCTAGAAGCAAGTTCTTTTTTCTCTGGTTCATAGTCTGGCATAAATCTGTGACCATCTACATCTCTTAAGATTCCGCCATCTCCTCTACAACCTTCAGTTAATAAAATACCTGATGGAACAATTGGCGTTGGATGAAATTGAACAGCTTCCATATTACCAAGTGTTGCAATACCAGTTTCAAGTGCAATAGCAGCACCAAGTCCTTCACAAATAACTGCATTAGTTGTTTGTTTAAATACTCTACCATATCCACCAGTTGATATACATGTTGCTTTTGAAACATAAGCCTCTAATTCACCTGTAATTAAATCTCTAACAATTGCTCCATAACATCTACCATCTTCATGAATTAAAGATAATGCTTCTTTTCTATCTCTTATATCTACTTCATTTTTTAGTGCTTCATTTGCAACACTATATAACATTGTATGCCCAGTAGCGTCAGCTGTATAACATGTTCTCCATTTTTTAGTACCACCGAAATCTCTAGACATAATAAGTCCAGCTCTATCAGCATCTTCAGTTATAGTTGTTTTTTTTGCATTAATAACAGCTTCTCTTGCTCCTTCTCTCACTCTTGTCCAAGGAACACCCCAACCAGCTAATTCTCGAATTGCTTTTGGTGCTGTGTGTACAAACATTCTTGCGACTTCTTGATCACATCCCCAGTCAGAACCTTTTACAGTATCCGCGAAGTGTAAATCTTCATTATCACCTTCTGACATTTTAGAATTGCCTAAAGATGCTTGCATACCACCTTGTGCAGCAGCAGAGTGAGATCTTTTAACAGGTACTAAAGATAATACTATAGTATTTAATCCTTTTTTTTGTGCAGCCAGTGCAGCTCTTAAACCTGCAAGTCCACCGCCAATAACCAGTGCATCGCAATAATTTATTTTCATTACGCAATTCCTCCTATAGATTTATTTGATATATTATATGAGATTACTTTTGCAGAACTTGGTATATACTTTTCACCAGCTTTATCTGCATGATCGTAACCAATTTTCATGTAAGCAATTAATGAAGCAAAACCTAAAACAAGAAAAAATATTGTTAAAGCCCATTTTACTTTTTTAAGTGTTTTTCTAGTTTCTCTTGGATTTTTACCATCAAACCATCCCCATTTTACACATAGTCTATAAAGACCAATTGTACCATGAAACTCAACAGCCAATAAAAGTAAAATATATAAAGGCCACATCCACTCAGACCAAACTCTATCTGCACTTGCATATGGTCCTATTGCATCAGAATGCGTCATTATAATATATAAATGAACAGATCCTAAAAAAAACATTACAAAACCTGTAAATGCTTGAGTCATCCATAATTTTGTATCATCATGATTCATACTTATAGAATGTGCTCTCATAACCTGAAATTGTTTAAAATTTCCAGGCATTTTTCTCACACCTAGACCAGCATGTGTAATAAATACAACAAAAATGAAAGCAGCAAATAATGTTACTAACAATGGGCTTCCTCCATCAAAAATGAAACTAGCTTCTAAAAATTTTGTAACTGCGTACATAAAATCTTTGGAAATTAATATTGATGATACCATTAACATATGTCCCCACATAAATAATGCTAAAAAACCACCTGTTACACTTTGGAGATAATCAAGTTTTGCGGGTATTCTACTCTTCTTTCCCTCAATTGTTTTTCCGAAATAGCCTTCAATTAGGTCACTCATATTCTATCCTTTTTTACACTCTATATGATGTTAAGCGTTCAAAATAATACCTTAAAATAGCTTTATATTACTTTATTTATAGAGTGCTAATTGTAAGATTCATAAATTTAAAATTGTTGTCATTAATGCATCATTTTCTCATGATAAATCTTATTCATTTTTATTTTAACTTAGAATTGTTTAAATTTAAAGTATGAATTTAACTTACCATTCCAGTTTTATCTTAGCAAAAGAAGTATTATATTTATTCTTTAATATGAAAAAAACTACTGCCAGATCCACTGAAGAAACTTTTTGCAGGTAAATTATAAATAGAGGGTATCAATTGATTATGTATTGCCAATGCAGGTGCATATAAATCATTTGATTCTTGAATATTCATACTATTTAAGATATCTGCACTTTTAATAAATAGTAATTTACGAGATTTTTCTAACGAAATTTCCTTATAAAATGATTTCCTAAATGTTTGAAATATAAGTCCTGTATCGCACTTAACATCTGGGGTAAATATTTGTATATTTAAGGGTTCTTCTACAAAGTATTGTACAATTTCTCCTATACCTGTAATATTTGCACTATCATATTCATATATAAAAAAAGGAACATCAGCGCCTATGGTGATAGCTATTTCTGCTAATTCATTTTTAGATAAGTTGAGTTTACAAATTTCATTGACCATAAGCATAAAAGTAGCACAATTGGAACTGCCGCCACCTAAACCTCCAAACTCAGGTATGTTTTTATCGACTATTACCTTGTATTTACTAAATAAACTTTTTACCTGATCTGAGATTTCTGATAATTTTAAGTAAGCTTTGTAAATAGTATTTTTTTTCGTTTCGCAAGTAAAAGTACCTTCTAATATAAAGTCATTAAATTGTCCTTTTTCGAACGTAACAGTATCATAAAGGTTTTTCACTCTTACAAAACGTGAAACTATCTCATGATACTTATCTCTTTTACCAATAATTTTAAGAAAAATATTTACTTTAGCATACGATTTTCTAGTCATGTAAAAGTACTTTATTTAAAATATATTTAGCTTCATTATCTTTTATTTCAATTACGGCAAAAAAAGTATCAAATGGTATTAGATATTCACCATCTTCTTTATTTTCAAAATATTTGATATTTAATTTTTTACCTAAATCAAACCATTCTTTACTTCCGGTATAATTATTTGTTTTTAAATCTAAATAATGCAATGGATTTAATGCTTTTTCATCATCATAAAAGAATTCGCCTTCGTGTAGTCTTTCAAGATAGGACAGAGTTCCAGCTACACTAAGTTTTTCAAGTAATATTTGAGCCATACTTCTAATATAACTACCTTCACTTACCGTAATATCAAAAGTAATAAAAGGATGATTGTAGTTTATAAATTTTACATCATAAACTTGTGATGAAATTTTCTTCATCTCAAAATCTACACCCTTACGAGCTAGATCATAAGCTCTTTTACCATCTATCTTTTTTGCAGAAAACCTAGGAGGCAGATACTCTAATGTTCCTAGTAGTAATTTAAGTTTATCTTCTATATCTTCTTCATGTAGCTTTTCAACATATTTAATTTCATATACATTCTCCAAATCAAGTGAATCACTATTTGCACCCAACCACACGGTAGTACGATATGCTTTAGGAGTTTTTTTTAGAAATCTGAATAGTTTAGAATACTGTCCAAATGCAACTATTAAACATCCACATGCAAAAGGATCTAAAGTACCACTAAATCCAGCTTTTTTATTTTTATATTTTCTTTTAATTCTACTAAGATAAAAATTACTGCTTATAAATACAGGTTTTTTTACCACAAATAGTCTATTCACTCTATTTCCCTTATATTTTTTCAACAAATGAAGATAAAATATCTCTCTTCATGCCACCAAAATTTATACTTAATTTTAAATCTTTGCCAGCTTTTTGTACGCTAATAATTCTACCCATACCAAAGATTTTGTGTTTTATTAGATCATCTTTTTTAAACGCATTGTGTTTTTCAATAGTTAAACTACCTTTAATTAAATCAGATTCAGTAAGAAATCTACTTTTAACCAACTGAGTTCTTCTGCCTTTATAAAATCTACTATGAGCAAAACTAAGTGTCAACTCATCACAGGCTCTTGTAATTGCAACATAACCAAGTCTTCTTTCCTCTTCTATATTACTACCATCACCCAGAAGTGGGAAAAATCCCTCCTCCATACCTACAATGAAAAGATGCTTAAACTCTAATCCTTTGCTTGCATGAATACTCATTAATGAAATATAATCATCACCCATACCATCTGTGGCACTTTCCAAAGAAATTTCATTTAAAAAATCTTCTAAATTTAAATCCATATTTTTCATGAAAAAGTCTCTTAAATATCCATAAAATTCATCAATATTTGATAATCTATCTTCCGCATCAATAACTTTTGCATAAGTAATTTTAAAATCAAAAGTATCTTCAAATAAATCAATAAATCTCATTTTCTTTTCAAGTAAAATATCTTGTAAATCTTCAACTGATGCCATGAAAACTTTTAAAGTTCGTGAGTTCTTTTTACCAACTAAATCAGCAAGAGTATCAGGAGAATATTCTTTTATAATACTAAACATAGATTTTGATTCTTTATAAGATTCCAATTCAAGTTTATCGATAGTCATTCTACCAATACCCCGTTTAGGTTTATTAATTATTCTTTTAATTGAGAAGTTATCATTTGCATTTGTTATCACTCTAAAATATGCAATGAGATCTTTAATTTCAGCACGCTCATAAAATTTCAAACCACCAACAAGTTTATAATTTATATTTGCTCTATTTAAACCTTCTTCTAATGCACGGCTTAATGCATTTACTCTATATAAAATTGCTATATCTTTTGCAGATTCACCATTTAAAATAAGCTTTTTAATGTCTTCTGTTATTTTTCTTGTTTCTTCAGTTTCATCCTGAGATTCGTATACCCTTACAGAGTTTCCTTCACCCCTTGTTCCTACAAGTTTTTTACCTAATCTATCTCTATTATGTTCAATTAATGCGTTGGCATGAAACAGAATTTTATTTGTTGATCTATAATTTGCTTCTAATTTTATAGTTAATGTATTTTCGAATGTATCCGAAAATGTAAGAATATTTTTAATTGTCGCACCACGCCAACCGTAAATAGACTGATCATCATCACCAACAACACATAAGTTAGTATGTTGATCACATAACTTTTTCAGTAGTTTATATTGTAGTTCATTTGTATCTTGGTATTCATCCACCATGATATATTTATATTTTTCACTGGTTTGCTTGGCTAATTCTTTATCTTGGAGAAGTATTTTGTATGATAATAGTATTAAATCATCAAAATCAACTAAACTATTAAGTTTCAAATACTTTTCATATTTTTCATAAACATCTGCAATCTGCATATGTAATCTATCTTGAGCAGAAAGCTTGGCTTCGGAAATAGAAATAATAGAATTTTTAAATTTTGATATTTCGGATGCTAACACTGATGTTGTAGTTTCTTTATCAATTGATTTTAAAATTCTTCTTTTATCATCACTATCAATAATAACAAAATTATTTTTTCGTCCTAATTTACTTATGTGAAACTTTAAAAATAATAAACCAAACTTATGAAAAGTACAAAGTAAAGGAGGATAAGTACTATTATCAATTAAAGAATATGCTCGTTCACGCATTTCTGATGCAGCTTTATTCGTAAATGTTAAAGTTAAAATTGAAGAAGGATCAATCCCTATTGAAATAAGATAAGCAAGCCTTGTAGTAATGGTTTTTGTTTTACCACTTCCTGCTCCTGCTAAAATTAGCATAGGTCCATCTATATGTTGTGCTGCAGTTTTTTGTGAGTCATTTAAAGTAGATAACATAATACTTCTTTCATCT
>CAWVZX010000054.1:0-8014 GCA_963934755.1 uncultured Arcobacteraceae bacterium
TGTACTGTAGTAATCAGCTTAGCTATCTTTTCAGATATTTGCATTGCATTTGCAGAATCTAGTTGCTTTATCGATAATGACAAAGCATTTCTACCATTAAATGAATAAAGGGTCGCAGAATCTTCATGTCTTTTTTTTATTTGCGCTATATCACTTAAATAAATACTTCCATTTGATAATTTAATAAGCGTATTAGCTAATTCATTTGCAGATTTCGCACCATTGTATGTAGATAAATAATAATGTTTTTTTTCACCTTCTATTTTACCAATAGGAAATATATATGATAGTGTTCCTATAATATTAAATAACTCAGCTTTATCGATACCAAAAGCATCAATTTTTTGATCATTTAATAGTATTTCATAATATTTATCGCTACCACCAAAAATAGTCACTTCACTAATACCATTTATGGCCAATATCTTACTTTTAAAGTTATCAGCAAATTTTTTCATCTGATCGACATTTAAGTTTTCTGAAGTAAGTGAGATATTAATTAAGTCTCTACTTCTCTCGAGTACTCTAACACTTGGTTCATCCATATCACTAGGTAAATCTTTATTTGTTAGAGATACAGCATCTTTAACTTTTTCTGACATGGCATATCTGTCTTTATCTTTTTGAAGTTCTAATATTATTGTAAATTTTCCAGGACTAATTAGTGTTGTAGTTTCGATTACACCTTCTAGAGATTTGACATTATCTTCTATTTCAGAAACGGCCATTTTATCAAGTATATCAATACTAGCACCAGAATATGAACCTTGTATAGATATCATATCCATATCAAAAGTAGGAAATATCTCTTTTGGCATTTTAGAATAAGAGTAGATTCCTAGAGCAAATATAAGAGCAAATAAAGTATAATTCATTCTTGAATTCTCTACAAAAAATCTTAAAAACCGCTCAAGCATTCATTTTCCTAAATATACTGTAGTATCAATGCGATTATATTTTAATTTTCTTTAAAATAGTGTCTTCGTTTAATAAATTTTCATCATATTTGATGATAATAATATTTTCAGTATTGTTTATATACCACTCATCACAACCTGCTAGAGTATCTAAAAGATTGTGTTTTGATTCATCTATATCTTTTAAGTCAAGATAAGCAATCTTTTTCTTTAAAGGATTTGGTAATGTTATAATAAGTAGCATCCATAAAATAGAAATAACTACTATAACCATTGAAATATCATGTAGACTTTGCGCAAAACTTCCATCTATTTCTTGAAGGAACATTCCACCAACAAATCCACCAACAAAAGTACCTAAATATCCAAAAGAGTTAAATACACCTAGTACTTTACCTTTTTCATGAACTCTGATATATTTTGTTGTAAGTGATTGCATTATTGGTTCATGCATATTAAAACCTATAAAAAATATAACAACACCAATTAAAAATAATGTATCAGAAGTAGCATTTCCTATTAGGTAATAAGAAATAGCGAAAAACATAATACCAAGAAGTAATATTTCTTTAAATTTACCTTGTTTCTCTGCCATAATAGCAGCCGGTGCCATTGCAAATACACCAGCAATCATAGCAGGTAAATAAACCTTCCATAAATCTGTTATTTCCCAACCATAATGTCTAATAAGAATAATAGGTATTATCATAAATGCAAATGTCATCATACCTTTTTGTAAAAAGTTAGTAATATTCATTCTAATTAGGTTTGTATTTTTCAAAAATGATATCTTACTATGGCCATGATAAGTATGCGTTACTTTAGGTGGGTTTGGAACTTTAGCTAGTAAAATATAAATAGAAATTAATGCCAAAAATGCTGTTAAATAAAATAAACTATTGATACCTACAAAAGCCCCGAGTAGTGGTCCAGCTAACATAGCGAGTGCAAAACTAGCAGCGATACTTCCACCCATAACAGCCATAGCTTTTGGTCGTTGTTCTTCTCTTACTACATCAGTAATCATAGCTGTGACAACAGCTCCTATAGCCCCAGCACCTTGAAGGAATCTTCCTAAAAGAAGTGTTAACATATCTGTAGAAACAGCACACACGATAGAACCTATTGCAAAAAGTAAAAGACCTACTACGATAGTACCTTTTCTTCCGAGTTTATCACTCATAATTCCAAATGGTACTTGAAAAATCATTTGTGTGATAGCATATCCACCTATTACAATTCCTACTAATGTTGGAGTAGCACCTGGTAAACTTAATGCATACACAGAGATAACGGGCAGTACTATAAATAATCCTAAAAATCTAAATGAAATAATCAGACTTAAGGGCATAATTGTTTTAAACATATAATTTACCTTTATTATTAATTTTTGTAATCATATCCAAACTATAGTAAATAAGAATAAACATTCACACTTTATGCTAGAATCTTAAAAATTGACTTAGGATTATAAATGAACATAATACTTGCCTCATCAAATAAAGGTAAAATAAAAGAGATGCAAAGATGGTTGCCAAAATATACTGTTACACCTTATAGCGAAATAGTTGGTTCTTTACAGATTGAAGAAACAGGTATCACATTTCAAGAAAATGCTATTTTAAAAGTACAAGCTATAGTTGATAAATTAAAAGAAACAAAGTATGATAAAAAATATATAATCATCTCAGATGATAGTGGTATTACAGTACCTGCCCTCAATAATGAACCAAATATATATAGTGCAAGATATGCAGGCCCTGATGCTACAGATCAAGAAAACAAGGCTAAACTTATCTCAAAATTAAACGAAAAAAACATATCCAAAACAAAAGCATTTTATACAGCGTGTTTAGCAGTAGCATATAAAGACAATATTTATACTACACATGGATGGATGCATGGTGATGTTATAAATGAAGAAAAAGGTGAGGGCGGATTTGGTTATGATCCATTATTTATTCCAGAAGGATATGAAAATACTTTAGGAATATTAGGAAATAATATTAAAAAAGAGCTAAGCCACAGAAGTAAAGCATTGAAGTTAGCTATGAAAGTTATTGGGGTTATTTTAAAGTAAGGATACTAGTGTATTAAAGTTTATAGTGTCATTTTTTAGATACAATAGTGCAAATGATAAAAAAAGCAAGTAAAAAAGATATTATATTTATACGAGATAGATTTTTAGAAGAATATAGTGATGCAGTTACGGAACTTACTTATAAAAATGATTATGAACTTTTAATAGCGATTATACTATCTGCTCAGTGTACTGATAAGCGTGTAAATATCATTACTCCAGCTTTATTTGAAAAGTATCCATCTTCAAAAGAGCTAGAAATAGCAGAGTTAGAAGATGTAAAAGAGTTAGTAAAAAGCTGTAGTTTTTTTAATAATAAAGCTAAAAACATCATTAAAATGGCTCAAGTTGTAGAAGAAAATTATGCGGGTAATATTCCTCATGATACGAAAGAACTTATGAAACTTGCAGGTGTGGGTAATAAAACTGCAAATGTATTTATGATAGAAGCTGATGGTGCAAATCTCATGGCTGTAGATACTCATGTATTTAGAGTATCACATAGACTAGGTTTATCTGATTGTAAAACAGTAGAGCAAACAGAAGCGCAACTTGTAAAAAAACTAAAAGATGATTTACATATCTTTCATCAAGCGATGGTATTGTTTGGACGATATATATGTAAAGCAGTTAAACCAGATTGTGAAAAATGCTTTTTAGAAGAAGTATGTAAAACAAAAAAAACATTTAGAGTAGGGTAGATGATAAAATTTATATATGTTTTTGTACTTTCTTTTACGACTTTACTTTATACTGGATGTAGTAATAATACTTTACAAATACAAAGTATAGAAAAATCAGTAAAAAAGATTCATAAAGAAGATGTATTTTTGGATGAATTTACTGATGAAATGAAGGTGGAAAAAAGAGCTGACCCTTTTAGTGGTTACAACAGAATTATGACTAGTTTCAACGATGGATTATATGAATATGTTCTTGCACCACTTGCTAGTGGTTATAAAACTATTGTGTATAAAAAGATAAGAAGCAGTATAGGTAATTTTTTTCATAATACCTTGTATCCAATTAGATTAGTTAACAATTTATTGCAAGGTAAGATCAAAAATAGTGGTGAAGAAACGCTTAGGTTTGTGATAAATTCCACTTTTGGTATTGTAGGATTATTTGATCCTGCTAAAAGTTATTTTGAGCTTGTAGCACATGATGAAGATTTTGGTCAAACTTTAGGATACTGGGGAATAGGTCCTGGTCCTCATATAGTCTTACCATTTCTAGGACCATCAAATTTAAGGGATACTTTGAGTTTATATCCTGACTCTTTAGTTAATCCAGTTAATTATCAAGAATCTAGACATTATAATTTGACTAATAATTACGGGGAGTCTTTAGTACTAAATGCATTTTCACAAGTTAATTATGTGTCATTGCATGAAGGTAAATATGAAGAACTCAAAAAAGATGCAGTTGATTTATATCCATTCTTAAGAGATGTATATGAACAATATAGAAAACAACAAATCAAGGAATAAAATGAAAATAATGATATTAATTATAGTAGGTTTGTTTATATTTACACAGACACTCATTGCCAATGAGCAAAAAGTATTAGAAAATCACTTTTTAAATAAAATAGATGAAGTTGTTTTAATAGTAAAAGATAAAAGCTTGGATAAAACTACTAGAAATACTAATATCGTAAATGTACTGACTCCAATGTTTGATTTTGAATTGATGGGGAAACTAAGTCTTGGTAGGGTATGGAGAACTTTAGCAGAACCTAATAGAAAAGAATTTGTATCCTTGTATATAGAAAGAATGAAACAATCTTATTCTTCTAAAATAGATGCATATAGTGATGAACAAATAGCTATCACAGAGATATTGCAGCCTAAAAGTAATAGAATAGAATTAGTTACTAATTTAGTTAGTAAAGATAATAAATTAGAAATATCATATAAATTTTATAAACCCCAAGAGCTTAAGATAAATAAAGATAAGTGGCTTATTTATGATGTTGTTATATCAGGAGTTAGTATTTTAAAAACAGATATAGCTCAATTTAGAGAATTTTTACAAAGTAAAAATATTACAGAACTTATTGCACAACTAAAATTAAATGCTAAATAATCTTTATCAAAATTATCTTTTAAAATATCCAAAGATATTTTTTTCTATTGTTATATCAATAATGATAGTAATGATTACATTTGCCTTAAAGCTAGAGATAGATGCAAGTGCAGAAAGTCTCTTATTAGAAGGAGATAAAGATTTAGAATTTACAAGGCAAATAAGTAAAAGATTTACAGCAGCAGATTTTTTGGTAGTTACGTATACTAGCGAAGATGATTTATTAAATGAAAAAAATATAAATAATATTCAAAACCTTAGTGAAAAAATATTACAACTAAAAGATGTCATATCTATAACTTCGATTATTAATGTACCCCTATTAGAATCTCCACCAAGACCTATTAAAGAGCTAGTACAAGATGTAAAAACATTATTAAGTGAAGGGATTGACCTAAAACTTGCAAAAAAAGAGTTTTTAACAAGCGCGATATATAGAAAGAATCTAGTAAGTGAAGACTTTAAAACTACATCTTTAATGGTAAACCTTAAACGAGATGAAAAATATTTTAAACTTATTAATGATAGAGATAAATTTATTTTCTTAAAAAAAACACAAGCTTTGACGAAAGAACAAAAAAATAATTTTATTAAAGCAAAAAAAGAGTTAAAAAATTATCGTGATATAATTAGAGCACAAAATCATCAATTTATTTTGGAAGTTAGAAAAATAAAAGAACAGTTTGAAAAGAGTAATAATGCTAAATTACATTTAGGTGGCACAAGCATGATTGCAGATGATATGGTGGAATTTGTTAAAAATGATTTAAGTACCTTTGGCTATGCTATTATAGGATTATTGATTATAATCTTATATTTCCTCTTTAGGGAAATACGCTGGATAATAATCCCTCTTTTTATATGCACTGTTTCCATTATAATAACAAGTGGTTTTTTAGGTTTATTTTCCTGGGAGATAACAGTTATCTCATCAAATTTCATATCTTTACAGCTTATTATGAATATGTCATTACTTGTGCATCTTATTATAAAATATAAAGAGTTACTTTTAAATAACCCTCATTATACTCATAAAGAACTCTTAATAGAAACATCCGTATCTATGTGGAAACCATCTTTTTTTGTAGTCATTACGACGATTGCGGGATTTAGCTCATTGATTTTTAGTGGAATATTTCCTGTTAAAACTTTTGGTTGGATGATGAGTGTGGGCATAGTTGTTTCACTTCTGACTACATTTGTATTATTTCCTATTATGTTGATGTTTTTAAAAAAAAGTAAAGTAAGAGATATAAAAAAAGAAGAACAGCCTTTTACATTTAAAATAGCACTCATAGCATTGAATTATAAAAAAACTATATTATTTTTAGCTTTTGCGACAGTTTTATTTTCTTTGACAGGTGCTATAAAACTTCGTGTAGAAAACAGTTTTATAGATTATTTTAAAAAAGACACTCAAATATATCAAGGAATGAAATTAATTGATCAGAAATTAGGAGGTACAACTCCACTTGATGTCATCATTACATTTAAAACAAACACCAATGAGGTGGAATCTATTAATGTTATGCAAAACGATAGTGCTGATACTGAGCTTGAAGGTTTTGCTGGTGAATTTGATATAACAGAAGTTGATAAAAATAAATATTGGTTTACGAAATCCAAAATGGATAAAATTAAATTAGTTCACAACTATTTAGATTCTTTAGAGCCTATTGGTAAAGTATTATCATTGGCCACTTTACTAGAAGTTGGAAAATCTATAAATGGAGGTGAAGACTTAGATGGGCTATCCTTAGCACTTCTTAACAAAGAATTACCTCTAAAATATAAAGAAATAATCCTAACTCCTTATATAGATATAGAAAATAATATGGCTCGAATCAGTACTCGTGTTATAGATAGTTTAGAAGGTTTTAAAAGGGATGATCTTATTAGAAAAATCGATAAAGATTTAAATAAAATGATAAATCAAAAATATGATGAATATAAAATTTCAAATTTATTAGTGATATATAATAATATGCTTCAGTCACTCTTTGATTCTCAAATTAAAACTATTGGTCTTGTTATTATTATTTTATTTATAATGTTTTTACTTTTATTTAGAAATCTCAAAATAGCTATCGTAGCAATTATAGCAAACATAATTCCAGTAGGTGTTATATTTGGTTTTATGGGATGGATGGATATTCCCCTTGATATGATGACAATAACTATTGCAGCTATTAGTATAGGTATTGCAGTGGATGATACCATTCATTATATTCATAGGTTTAAATTAGAATATAATGAAACAGGAAATTTGGTACGCTCTATAGAAAATTCGCATAAAAGTATCGGTCGTGCTATGTTTTATACCTCTACAATTATCATGTTAGGTTTTTCTATTCTTGTACTATCTAGTTTTATACCAACTATATATTTTGGACTTTTAACAGTTATGGCTATGTTTATGGCAATTATTGCAGATCTTTTACTTTTACCAGTTTTATTGTTATATATAAAAGTGAAATAACATATATTATTGCTATTCTTAATACTTAAAATATTTGTTCAATTAATCCATAGTTCCTGCGGGAACATGAACATAACCATCCATAATAATTCTAGCACTTCTACTTATACTAGCTTTTTCAACACTTAGTTCCCCCCCATTATTTGAAAGAACAGCTCCCACTTTAATAGTTCCAGATGGGTGTCCAAAAGTAACAGTGTCTTTTTCTCCACCACCTGAAGCAATATTTACAAGTGTTCCAGGAATACAAGCAGCAACTCCAATAGCAACTGAAGCTGTTCCCATCATTGCGTGATGTAATTGTTGCATAGATAATGCTCTTACATGTAAATCGATCTCAGAAGCTTTTACTTCTTTTCCACTTGAAGTGATAAAATCTTGAGCTGGTGAGACAAAAGCTACTTTTGGAGTATGTTGTTTTGTTTCTGCTTCTTTAGGATCATTTATAAG
>CAWVZX010000055.1:0-8010 GCA_963934755.1 uncultured Arcobacteraceae bacterium
ATAGTTACATCATATCATCCAAGAGAAAATTTAGTGATAATGATGGGTGTACACAACTTAAAAAATATTGTAGATAGCCTCATTTCAAAAAAATTTCCTCTTGACTTACCTCTTGCTATTTTAAGTAAAGGAAGTACTGAAGATGCTAGTAAAATAGTATCTACGCTAGAAGAGATTCAAAATAAAGATGATAAGTTTTTTTGTGAGATAAAAGCATTAACTCCAGCAATAATTTTTGTGGGTGCCTCTGTAAATAGTAATCACAATAATTAAAATATATTATTATATGAGTCAATCACTCTTATATATTATGTTTAGAAATAATATTAACTTTTAAAAAAGATAATCTAGGATATAGTATAAAAAATAAAAAGGCAATACCATGTTTAACAAAGAAAAAATAAATCAAATCGTCATATCTGCACTTGTGGCAGATTCTTATAGTTTAGCTTCTCATTGGATATATGATGAAAAACAACTAAACGATTTACCAGTAAATTGGGAAAATTTAAATGCCCCTCAAGCTATGTGGCATAAAGGTAAAAAAGCTGGAGATTTTACTCATATAGGCGATCAGGCATCATGGTTAAATGATTTTATGAAAGACAAAAAAGTTTTTGATGCATCTTCATATCTTAAATTTTGGCAAGACAAAATAAGTAATTATGATGGTTATATAGATGGGGCTACAAGAGGAACACTGAAAAATTTTCAAGAAGGTAATGAAATTGGTTCAGATTCACATGACTGTTCTGTCATTGGTCGAATAGCTCCTTTATTACTAGTAGCTCAAAACGAAGATGATTTTGTACAAATGGTAGAAACTTTTATCAAACTTTCTCATAATTCCTCTAAAGTTATAGAAGCAGCAACTTATTTTGCAAGATTACTCTTTAAAGTTTCAGGCAGTAAAAACATAGAAGAAGAAATGCTATTATTAAAAGATGATTTTGATTCGTTTGTACAAAAAAATGTAGAAAAAGGATTAGCTTCAAAGGACGCTAATACATTTGATACTATACGAGAATTTGGTCCTGCTTGTGGTATAGAAGATTGTTTTAGTGGTATTATTCATTTATTAGTAAAGTATCCAAATGACTTAAAAGAACTTTTAATCCAAAATGCTAAAGCTGGTGGAGATACTAGCTCACGAGCTATGGTTGCAACTATGATAATCGTTGCTAATAGTTCAAGTGATGGTATTCCTAAAGAATGGTTTAACTTAAATATGAATGAGTAATAAAAATGAAGAAAGTAGTATCATGGAAGTAAACAACAGCCTTTACTCAAAAGCATTTTGGGAAACATTGATTTTAAAACAAAACAAATGGCATCGCCATGGTGTGCTTATACATACTTTAAAAGTTGTATATCAAGTTTTAAAAGCAAAAGATTATCGTTTTTTAGCCACAGCTTTCTTTCATGATTTAGGTAAGCCTATCGTAGCTTTTAGAGATGAAGAAGATATGATTACACAAGAATATTCATTTAGAGATCATGAAGAAAAAAGTTACCTAATAGTTAAAAACTGGCCTATTTTAAGTTCATGGTCAAAAGATATGATACGATTTCATTATCTTATAAGAGATAGAATTAACTCAAAGAAAAAAGGTCACCTGACAAGATTAGCTAAACTAGATGCTGCTTGGGACAAATTATCTCCTGAGTTCATAAAAGATTTAGAACTTTTTTTGATATATGACGATAAAGGTAAAAAATAGATATGTTTGATTTGAGAGTTTTAAAGATAAGTATAAAAGATTATTTTACAAAAGAAATGCTGAAGCTTATCATTTTTCCACTATTTGGAAGTGTTATAGTTATATTTATTGTCTTTTATTCACTTGCTGATATGGGATTATCTCATCTTCAAAATACTCAAATACAAATACAACAGCTGCACACAATGGTAGACAATGGTATTGTAAATGAAATAAGCACAAATGAAACCTATACAGGTAATTCTATTTTTGATTTTTTACTTCGTTACACTGTAACATCATGGATAGTTAGTTTTATAGTATATACTCTTGGATTATTCGCTATTGGGTATCTTAGTATTTTTACCTCTATAATAATAGTGGGGTTTATGAGTCCTATGATTTTACATATTATTCATCAAAGACACTATAGTCATTTGATTCTTGAAAAGGGATATGATACTATTCTAGGTTCTTTTTTAAAACTTATACAAACTACTTTAGTGATGATTATATTGTTAATTGTTTTAATACCATTTTATTTTATACCTCTAGTAAATATAGTGGCTATTAACTTACCATTTTATTATTTATTTCATAAAATATTAAACTATGATGTAAGTGCAAATATCATGACAAAAGAGAAATTTGAAATGATTTATTATTTTAATAAATCATCATTTAGAGGAAAAACATTTCTTTTATATACTGTTTCACTTATACCATTCGTGGCATTTTTCATCTCTATATTTTATATTATATTCATAGGCCATAGTTATTTTAAATTATTAGAAAAAGATAATGGTAATTAAATAAGTTTGATAATTTATGAATTTTAACCATGCTAGAGATGTGAAAAGTTTCGCTTTAGAGGTCGGATGTAATGTATCTGATGTGATAGATTTATCTTCAAATATAAACTTTATCACTCCTGATAAAAGTTCAACTTTCAATGACATAAATATGTCTTCATATCCAAACTATGATGAGCTATATAAAAATATAGCAACTTTATATGATATTAAAGATACGCAACTAGAACTATTTAATGGTGCTTCTAGTGCTATATTTTCACTTTTTAGGTTTTTTGATACACGATATTGTTATATATATTCTCCTACTTATCTAGAGTATAAAAAAGCTGCTATGACATTTGACTATCAAGTAGAATTAATAAATCGTTTCATAGAATTAGATAAAGAAGTGATTGAGGGTTCGCTAGTAGTATTTGTAAATCCTAGTACTCCTGAGGGTAGTTTGTACGATATTAATGTCCTACTTTCAAAGTGGATGAAAAAAAACTGTACGATTTTAATAGATGAATCTTTTATAGAGTTTACTTCTCATGAGTCATGTAGTAAATATCTAAAGATTTACGATAAACTATATATCGTAAAATCTTTAACCAAGTTCTACTCTTGTGCAGGTGTTCGAATCGGAAGCGTTATTTCCACTCCTGAGAATATACAAAAGATAAAAAAATATGAGCCTATGTGGAAAATATCAGAGTTTGATATGCAGTATATACAAGATGTACTCAAAGATAAAAACTTCTCTAAAATCTCAAAAACTGTAAACATAACAAACAAAGAGTTACTAATAAAGATTCTAAGAAGATGTAAATATACAAACCATATCTTTGACTCATCTGCAAATTTTGTTTTGCTTCAATTGAAGAATATTAAATCAGATGAATTCCAAGAATTACTAAAACCTTATCATATCATGCTAAGAAATTGTGAAAATTTCGATTTTTTAGATGATGAATTTGTAAGAATTACGGTTAAAAGTACAAAAAATTTAGAAAAACTAAAAGAGGCGTTGGATTGTATATAATGCTCACTTTACAAAGGTAAGAAATGATTGAAAGTATTACAGGAAAAATGGATTTTATTGAAAGTTTGCGAGGTAAAAAAGCTACATTTATACTAGCATTATCAAATACAGAAACAGCAGGTATTGATGAAATTACACAAGCTAGAATAACGGAACAAATTTATCTTACCCCTACACTTAATAGTGAATTTATCACTACAGGTGAGCTTCGTAGTTTAGATAATATTCATAGAACATCAAAAGGTGTAGCAACTCCTGCTCTAATTACTCGTGCTGTTCATCTTTTAAATCCATTTCCAAATATAGAATTACTTAACCTAGGTTTGGAAATAGTTCCTAAAGTTGATTATTTTAAAATTCATAATTTTGATATCAAACCTAGTCAAAGTATTAAAAATGGTGCAAATATTGATGCAGAATCAATATTTCAAAAAGGTATAGAATTTGCTCAAAACTATATTTGCAAAGATGACTATATCATCTTAGGCCAATCGGTTTCTGGTGGTACTATTACGACAAAAGCTACAACATTCGCTTTGGGGTATGATTGCACTGATAAATTTAGTAGTAGGTATAAAAATGTAGCAAATAACATAGAAGAATCTACAATACAAGATGCCATAAAAAATGTAGATTTCAATGATGATATATTTAAAATACTGGGTAGTGTTTCTGATAATATGATTATATTTAATGCGGGATTTGTTTTAGGACTAAACAATAAAATCCCAGTAGTTTTAGCAGGTGGAGCTCAAATGGTATGTGTACTTTTAGTAGTAAATAAAATACTTGAAGTCATGCAAGGTGAAATAGAAACATCAAACTTAGCTCTTGCTACAACATCATGGATTGCTAATGATAAACATAGTGAAATAGAAGCTCTGTTAGAAATGTGTAGCTTTAAAATTAATAGTTATTTTGCAGACTTTGACTTTTCATTGTCTTCACACACTGCTTTAAAACTCTATGATGAAGGTGAAGCAAAAGACGATGTAGGGGCTGGTGGGGCTTTAGTGTATGGTATGATAAATGGACTAAGTAAAGTGCAAATTACAAAACAAATAGAAAATTTAATAGGATAATTTTATGGATATATTATATTTTATGGACGAAAAATGATAAAATCAATAATTAGATTTGGTTTAGAAAAACCCATTTTAAATCATATGTTACTTTTGTTTATATTTATATTAACAGTTTTTTCATATATAAATATACCTAAAGAGATATTTCCTCTTTCATCTTTGGGTGCAGTTTCTATTAGTGGGACTTATATAGGTGCTAGCAGTGATATGCTTGATGTCATGGCAGTACAAAAAATAGAAAATGATTTAAGTAGTTTAAGTGAAGCTACTACAATATCTACTGTTGTAAAGTCTGGATATTTTAATATTAAAGTAGATGTAAAAAGTCAATATAAACCAGCAGATGTTCTAGATGATATAAAAGATATAGTTACAAAGGCTAAAGTAAATTTTCCTAGTGATATGGATGAACCAATAGTTAAAGAGGTTACCCAATCATTTCCTTTAATAACAGTGGCAATATTTGGTAACAAATCCAAACCTGAGTTACTAGAAATTGCGGACAATATCAAATCAAAACTTACGCGTTTTGACGATTTAAGTAGCATTACTATTTGGGGCGATAGTGATAAGGAACTTCAAATAACTTTCGATGAAGTAAAAATAGATGCCTATAAACTAGATAAAAGTGCAGTGATAAAAGCTATTAGTCAAAGTAGTTCAATTTTTCCAGCAGGAATACTAAAAGATATAGGAACTCACTATTATTTAAGTAGTCAAAATGGCGAGAAGGATTTAGATGTTTTAAGAAATAGCATTATTAAAATTGGTGATACCAAAATATATTTAAAAGATATATCAACAATTACCTATAACCTAGCAGATGTAAATAATATATCACACTTTAATGGAAAATCAAATATTTCTATAGGCGTCAATAAAGGGGATACAGGTGATGCTATAGCATTAGTAAAAGAGATAAAAAAGATATTAAAGGAAGAATCTTTAAACTATAAAGATATACAGTTTGACACATATACTGATACTTCAGTTTGGATAAAAAATAGACTCAATACTGTGGTCTCAAATATATTATTTGGAATCATATTACTATCAATCGCCTTATTCTTTTTTATAAATCTTCGAATAGCATTTGTAGTAGCTATTGGGATACCTACAAGTTTTATGATAGGACTAATAGCGGCTGAACAAATGGGATATAGTTTAAATATGCTCTCACTTTTAGGAGCATTATTAGCCTTGGGTATGTTAGTTGATGAGGCTATTGTAGTTGCTGAAAATATATATAGGCATATGGAGATGGGAAAAGATAAAATGACTGCAGCACTAGATGGAGCTTATGAAATGTATCCAGCTATTTTAACGGCAACAGCCACAACTATCTTTGCTTTTTTACCTATCTTACTTATGACTGGCGAAACTGGCATTTTTATACGAATTTTACCTATTATGATTTCTGTATTATTATTAAGCTCTTTATTAGAAGCTTTTTTCTTTTTACCGCTACATGCCAAACAAGCTTTTAAACAAAATAAAGAGGGTAAAAAATCAGATGCATTATGGGAAAAAAATAAAAAGATATATAAACTCATTTTAGACTTTGTATTAAAATGGAAATATATTGCAGTTCTTACATTAGTAACTTTTATTATTGTTACAACTATTACATTATTGAATTTAATAAAATTTGAATTTATGCCAAAATTTGATACAACACAAGTTTATATTTCTGGTTCAGTGGGTGTAGGTCACTCCATAAAAGAGACTGAAAAAATTGTTTTAAAATTAGAACAAAAACTACTAAAGAACTTTAAAATAGGAAATGAATTAGATTCTATAAGTTCAGTTGTAGGACTTAAACTTGATGGTAAGCAGTTACCTCAAAATGAAGAGTTTTATTTTCATATATTTATAAATTTACAAGAACGAGCGCCTAGTAATATGTTTAATAAATACATAAATCCAATTTTGAGTCCAAAATATGATGATACTGATATGACACGCTTAAACACAGCGCAAAGTATCGCTGATAGTATGAGAATATCTTTAAAAGAAGAGATAAATTCTAAAGAGTTTGATGAATTAAAAATCTATGTACCAGGTGCTGGTATAGTATCCAATGACATTGAACTATCTTTAAGTGGCCAAAATGAAACAGAGGTTATAAAAGCTATTGAAAGATTAAAAAAGGATTTATCAGCTATTAAGGGTGTTACGAATGTATCAGATGATATTCTTTTAGGGAATATAGATTTGAAATTTAAAGTTAATAAATATGGACAGAACTTAGGTTTTAATGAAACAAACCTTGTGGATATTTTGAAGCCTTTTTATTTTAAAGCAAGTTTCTCTAAAATGTATGATGATGATGGAATTGTTGATATAGTTTTTTCTAGTAAAAATAAAGATCGATTAGATTCTTTAAATAGTTTTGAGGTGAATATTCCTAATACAAATAAAAAAGTTTTATTAAAAGATATAGTGATATTTCAAAATATTCCAACACTTAGTCAAATTTTCAAAGAAGATGGAGTAAGAGTGAAAAGTATAACTGCAACATTGAATATAATAACAAGCGATGAAGTATATACATTGTTACAACCAACTATAGATGAACTCTCAAAGAGTGTAACTATTGATATTAAAGGCGAACAAAAAGAAAATAAACAGATAAAAGCAGAGATGCTACAGGCTTTTACTATAGCTCTTATTCTTATTTTTATCGCTCTTGTTACGATGTTTGATTCTATAGTAAAATCTTTAATTATTTTAAGTACAATTCCATTATCTATATTAGGTGTATTAGTCGGGCACTTTGTGATGGGATTAAATTTAACTATGCCAGGACTAATAGGTATAGTAGGACTAGCCGGAGTTATTGTAAATGATGGTATAATCATGATGGACTTTATACGAAAAGCAAAAGATCTAGAAGAGATGAAAGCATTGGCGTTATTGAGATTAAGACCAATTTTGCTAACATCTCTCACAACAATCTTAGGACTTAGTACTTTGATATTTTTTGCTTCAGGACAAGCACTTATACTACAGCCTATGGCTGTTTCATTGGGATTTGGAATACTCTGGGCTACAATATTAAATCTATATTATGTGCCTATGTTGTATAGGCTCATATATTTAAGAGATAAAGAATAAAAAAGGAAATTTATATGAAAAAATGTGATTTAAAATTAAAAGAGTTAATTGTAAGAACTGTTATGCCCGATATAGAAGATAGATTGGATGAAATTTTTGCTGACATTGCTAAAAGTAAAAAAGCTACAGATGCTCAAAATGAAGAAATAAAAGAAATGAATGAGATGAGAGATGAATTTAATGCAGTATTAAAGGATATAGAAAATAGAGAATTATCAAAAGAAGAATGTGCTGAATTATTTGAAGATATAACAGCAATGATTCAAGAAATG
>CAWVZX010000056.1:0-7971 GCA_963934755.1 uncultured Arcobacteraceae bacterium
GTGTAACTATTTAGCTCTAAATATTTTTTTGTTTTTAGTTCTAATTCTAAATTTAAAAAGAAATCTAGCATTTTTAGAAATTCATCTTGCTTAAATTTCATTGCAATACTAGCCCTTTTATTTGCAATATTTATAGGTAATTTATAGCCCCAAATTTCTAATATATTTAATTGCCCATTTAGTTTTAGATAACTATTGATACTAAAGAGTTGTTGTATGAATGATGTTGTTTGATTAGTAAGATTAATTTCATTCATGCCTTCTTCTAAAATCATATATAAATCTTTATTTATATTTTGTGCAGTAAAAAGTTTATAAAAAAAGTCATCTATAGAAACTGCTCCCATACCAAAACATTGTGCATTAATTATATTAGCTGTAAGCGGTTCTTGTAAGATTGATAATTTATCTAAATCATTAACGGCAAGACTTAAGTCTTTATTGTGCATATTATAAAGATATTGTAACTCTCCAAATCCACATTGTATATTTTTTTCCTGAATTACATCGTTTAATATATGAATAGCTTCTTGATCCATTGGATTAAAAAATCGCACCTCACAACTATTTGTTTTTTTTGTAAAACTTTTAGCCATAGATTTGAAGTCGGTTTCACCTGTGCAACATAAAATAATAAAACTATCTGGATTTATATTACAAAGTGCTATTAAAGCATCTAATTCCTTTTTTTGTATTTTCTTTGCTATTTTAATCATTAGAATATTTGTTGCAGAAAAGAGAGAGGATTGTGATAAAAAATCAACACAATCTTTATAGTTGTATTCATCAAAATATATTTTTCGTATATCTTCACCTCTTGCAAGCTTAAGTGCAACTTTATTTGAGTATAGATCAACTAGATAGTTACATTGACCATAAAACATATATCCATTGTAAATTGTATTGGATGAAAAATCATTATCAAATTGGCTTTTGTACATTATATCAAATCATACGTTATTTTGTATTCCATTTTGGCTACCTTGCATTTGTACGGGAATTCTAATTTTTCTGCAATTTCCATTCTAAACCTTTTTGATTTTATTTATATAATATTTCCAGTAATTTTTTTAGATATTATATCACTACTCATAATTTTTATTTTAACTTTTACAAATAGTTTTTGTCCAGAGTAGTTTTCTAGATAAACTCTTGCACCTTTTACTTCTTCGTTAAGTTTAACTATAAAATGATCAGTATCAACTAAAGTAGCCATAAAAATTTGCCCTATATGGTTACTTAAATATCTAGCATATTTTCTATCTTCGTAGTCCCATACTAAAGCTGCTATTTCTCTTTCTTTTACACTTATATCTTCACATATATTTTCGATATCTTTTGGTATCTCACCACTTTTTAGAATTCGGTGAAGTACTAAATCCGAATACCTTCTAATAGGTGAAGTAAAATGTGAATAATCAGTAAAACCAAGACCAAAATGTGGTTTTTTCACACTACTATATGAAGCTTGTTGCTGAGATTGAATTATTAGCTTATCTACTTCTTGGGCTAAGTTTACCTCCCCTGCTTGTTTTTGAATACTTACTATAGTTGAATGTACATCATCTTTAAGTTTTGCATTAATTCCAAGAAAATTAACTTCATCTATAAGCTTTTTAATTTTCGAGTCACTTGGTTCATCATGTGCTCTGAATATACCTAGAGTTTTTAGTTTTTTTGCTGCTTCCTGATTTGCCAAAAGCATACACTCTTCTACTAAGCTATGTGAATCAGATGAGCTTTCGAGTTGAAAATCTTTAAGTTTTTCCTGCTCATCCAAAACAAGTTTTATTTCATCATTTCTAAAATCAAATCCATTTTTCAACCTACTCTTTTTTAATTTTTGTGTTACTTTGAAAAGTTTCGTATTTATATTTAATGGATCATTTTCTTGTAAAACTTCATCAATATATTCATAACTATATTTATGTTTTGATTCAATCATAGCTTCAAAGAGCTCACTTGAAATAACTTTCATTGAATGAGCATCTAATTGCATCTTAAAAACATATGCAGGTCTAGGTTTATTTGGTACTAGTGAACATAAATCAGTACTGAGTTCAAAAGGAAGCATTGGTAAAACTTTATGAGGAAAATAAATTGAAAAAGACCTTCTTAACGCCTCTTTATCCAGAGGAGTGCCTTCTTTAACATACGCACTCACATCTGCAATTGCGACATACAGTTCATTATTTTCATCATCGAAATATATAGCATCATCATGATCTTTAGCACTCGCAGGATCAATCGTTGCAAATTCTAAATGAGTTAGATCTTTTCGATTCTTTACATCTAATGGAATATACGATACTTTTGCTTGGTCTGAGAGTCTATAGTATTCATGATATAAACATAATGAAATATGCTCATCAACTTTGGCATCTATTATATTTCCCAATTTATAAGATATTTCTGAGTCTTCAAAGATTACAACATCTCCATCTTTGTTGTCTGTACTAGCACAATCAATAAGTATATTTTCTTTAATTGTAAATAAATTTTTATCTTTTACATAACATAAAATAGAATTATCATTTCTGTTTAGTATTTGAATTACCTTTGCTTTAGTTTTACCTTTTGGATTAAATAGTACTTGTACTAAAACAGTATCATCTCTATATGCACCATTTAGTTTTTCAAAATCAATAAAAATTTGTTGACTTGAGCTTTCTGTTAACTTTAACAATGCTATTTTATTTGATAAAGCAACAATGCCTATTTTATATTTACTATTTAAAATATAAATACCATCTTCAAACTTAACAATATTTGTTGATTGGCTGTCGAATATTTTTTTTAAATTTTCTTGGTTCACAATCATCCTTGTGTTTTATTGATATTATAATAGCAGATTATAATAAAAAAGTACTATTTTATTATATATATTAAGTCAATAAAAATATATTTTAGATATAATCAAAATATATAATTCAAAGAAGGAAATAAAATGGCATTAAAAGTTTATTATGACAAAGATTGTAACATTGAGCTAATTAAATCTAAAAAAGTAGCAATGATTGGCTTTGGATCACAAGGCCATGCACACGCTGAAAATTTAAGAGATTCAGGAGTTGAAGTTGTTGTTGGTTTAAGAAAAAGTGGTTCTTCATGGGCTAAAGCTGAAGCTAAAGGGTTTAAGGTTTTAAGTGTTTCTGAAGCAACAGCGGGAGCTGATATTGTTATGATATTATTACCTGATGAAAATCAAGCTGATATTTATACACAAGAAATCGCAGCAAACTTAAAAGATGGTGCAACTATTGCATTTGGTCATGGATTTAATATTCATTATGGAAGAATAGCAGCTGCAAAAAACATCAATGTAATGATGGTTGCTCCTAAAGCTCCTGGTCATACAGTAAGAAGTGAATTTGTTAAGGGTGCAGGAATCCCTGACCTTATTGCTATTCACCAAGATCCTGCTGGAGATACTAGAGAATTAGCATTATCTTATGCTTCTGCTATTGGTGGAGGAAGAACTGCAATTATTGAAACAACTTTCAAAGATGAAACAGAAACGGATTTATTTGGAGAGCAAGCTGTACTATGCGGTGGAGCAGTATCTTTAGTTCAGGCTGGTTTCGAAACATTAACAGAAGCTGGTTATGCTCCTGAACTTGCATATTTTGAGTGTTTACATGAACTTAAGTTAATTGTTGATTTAATGTTCCAAGGTGGAATCGCTGACATGAGATATTCAATTTCTAATACTGCAGAGTATGGAGATTATGTTTCTGGAAAAAGAGTTATTAATGCTGAGTCTAAATTAGCAATGAAAGAAATCTTAAAAGAAATTCAAGATGGTAGATTTGCAAAAGACTTCATCCTCGAAGGTCAATCAGGATACCCAAGAATGAACGCCGAAAGAGCAAATGCTAGAGCGTCACTAATTGAGCAAACTGGTGTTAATTTAAGAAATATGATGCCTTGGATTTCTTCAAACAAAATCGTAAATACTGAAACTAACTAATTTGAAATAATATACTTTTTGAATATTCAAGAAGTATATTATTGTATTTATATTGTATACTAATAAATGAAAAAAAATACTCAACACCAATCTCCTAAACAAAGAAAACACTCAAAAAATAAATCATATAGAAGACTTTTTGTAACAGTAATAATAGCTACAATTATACTCTTAGGACTAGGACTAGGACTAGCTAGTTATTTTACCACAGAAATTGATAAAGAAATCACAATAGAATCAAATGTCACTATTCCTGCAATAGTAAAAGAAGCAAAGAAAGTGCTAACAGAATCTAAGCAAATAATAGATATCACAAATAAGCCTAAGCTAGCAATTATAATTGATGATATGACAACGCAAGGACAAATAAATAGTGTATTATCATTAGGTTACACAGTTAATATGGCTTTTTTACCTCCGACAAAAGGGCATAGAAAATCTGCTAAGATTACAAAAAATTTAGATAAATATATGATTCATTTACCACTACAAGCAAGTAGTAGTAAATATGAAGAAGAAAATACATTGTATATAACTGATAGTTTAAGTAAAATTGAAAAGAGAATTAAAAACTTAAAATCACTATATCCAAATACAAACTTTTTGAACAATCATACGGGAAGTAAATTTACTTCAAATCAAGTAGCAATGGATAAACTGTTTGAAGTACTAAAAAAATATAAATACACTTTTATAGATAGCCGCACTACCGCAAAATCTGTAGCAGCAATATCTGCTAAAAAGTATGGAGTTAAGATGTTTAGTAGAAGTATATTCTTAGATAATAATAAAAACAAAGAATATATAAAAAATCAGTTAAAAAAAGCAATTAGAATTGCAAAAAAAGATGGTATGGCTATCGCTATTGGTCATCCTTATGGTATTACATTTAAAACTCTTAAAGATTCTAAACATCTTTTAAAAGATTTAGAATTGGTGTATGTGCAGAATTTATGATTCAAGAGATAAAGTTTCATATAGATAAATTAGATTTTATGAAAAAGTATCCTAAAAATATTTATTATATAGGCAATATTGATTTATTAAGACAAAGAACTATTTCGATTGTAGGAACACGTAAGCCAAATAGTTATACAAAACAATATACACATGACTTATCTAAAGAGTTAGTCAAGCACAATATTTGTATAGTAAGTGGCGCTGCTATGGGTGTTGATGCAATTGCACACAAGGCAGCAGGAGCTGAAAATACAATTGCAATAGCTGGAACTGGACTAGACATAAGGTACCCAGCCGTAAATAGAAAACTTATAGAAGATATTGAAACAAAAGGATTGGTAATAAGTCAATTCCCCATTGAAACACCCTCTCAAAAGTACAACTTTCCTATACGAAATGAAATTGTAGTATCTTTAGGAGAAGTATTAATTGTAACTCAAGCAGATCTAAATAGTGGCACTATGAGAAGTATAGAATTTGCTCTAAAAATGAATAAACCTATATATGTTTTAGCGCATAGAATAGGGGAGAGTCTCGGTACTAATAAACTATTAGAACAGGGCCTAGCAAAAGCCATTTATGATATAGATAAATTTATAGAAGATTTTACAGGTTTTAAAAATGAAATAAAGCATAGCGACGAATTTTTACAATATTGTAAATCAAGGCCTACCTATGATGAAGTAATGAAAAAGTTTCCTTCAAAACTTTTTGAATATGAATTATGTGGAAAAATAAAAGTTGAGAATGGTTTAGTATTTGCAGTATAAAATAAAATTAGCCTAAGATTATTTCAAAGAGACAATCTGAAATTTACTATTTTTGTACTGAGGCATAACCATACCTGCATTTGCATTTATGTATGTTGGATCAGCAATAGTGTATGATCGCTCTTTATAAGTAAATTTATCTCCACTTACTTGTGATGAAAAATTTACCGCAGTTGCTAAATGATTATTATATTTTACACCTACAATATCAAGATGTAATAGATTTTTCACCAAATAACTAAATAGTATGCTTCTATCTTCACAATCACTATATGGATAATTTATAGTTTCTTCTGGAAACATTACTTTTTCATATGAAAATTGTTTTTGATCTGTTTGATACCTAAATGATGTTTGAACAAATCTTAGTAGTAAATTAACAGCCTCAATTTCTGATTTTCCTTTTACTAATGGTTCTAATTGTAATAAAATAGAGTTAGATAATGGTGTAGAATTTTTTGCACTGAAATAGATCTTATAATCAGACTGTGGAAAAGTTGCATAAAAATTGATTAAATCTAAACTATATTGTGTATTTATAGTATAGCTTTTCTCATCATATTTAAATTCTAAAGGTTTATTCTTTAGGTTATTATAAAATTTAATCTCTTCAAAAATAGTTAAAGATAACTTTTTATTAGCTTTAGGATAATTTCCTTCATAAGTGTTAATACTAGCAATATTGTTAGCATTTCCATTTGGAGTTAAGATATAATATCTCTTGTTCTTGAGAGTAAAAAATGATACTTGGTATAAATTATGCTCTATAGCTGACATTAGATATATATTACTAGAACCGTACCCTACTTTTATATCATAATCCATTTTTACTAAAATAAACCATGTAAATAGATTAGCTTTATTATCATCTTCATCAAATACTTTTAATCCAAGTTTATAAATAAACTGATATTTTGCCCAATCATTAAGATTGAGATCAGTACTATTTGATTGTAATTGTTTGATAAGTTCCTTATAGTTTGTGCTACTCATCATATCCCAAAATTTACTTATGGACTCTTTGCTTATCTCATCTGTTTCAAATATAGTATTTTTATCATATTGAATAGACATAGGAATAGAGTAAAAATTAAATTTAGAACTATTGAAATCTTTGATGACTTTTACTTCTTTTAGAGCCTTTTTAGGTTTTGGAATGACAAGTTCTTTTATAGGGTCAACAATAACAATAGGAGATTTTCGCAGCTCTTTGATAGCTGCTTTTGTTGGTTCTTTAAGCACTGGAATGTTGATGGGCTTTGGTTCTTTATATGGAGTTGGGGTACTCCTAGATTTAAATGCTTTCCAATCTTTTTTAAGCATATCGCTAAACTCTTCATCAAGACTTTTTTTGTATTGAATATATTGGTTATTTTGCGACTTTAACCATTTTTCATAATCATCTGCAATAAGAATACTAGAAATAAATAATAACGTTAAAGTTAATCTAAAAATAAGTGTGATAAGATTTAACATCATTTCCCTTTAAGTCATATAAGCAGGGAGTATCTCTCTACTTTTATGATTTTCATTCAGTTGAACTACTATTTTGCAGCTTTTTCTAATTCTGTATCAAGTTCACCATTAGCTTGAGATGCTAAAAATTTTTGATACATTGATTTGTCGTTTTTAAAAGAAGTTTTCACTGCATCTTCCATTTGTGTTTTAACTGGCTTGTTACTCAATCCAACTAAAATGTATAAAGTCCCTTTGTTGCTTACCCATGTATATAGACCTCTACTACCTTCTAAAGTTTGACTAGCCAGTTGTTTAGAAACTTTTGAATTTGCTTTATCAAATGTAGACTCGGACCCCGTACCAGTAGTTGCTTTGTATGATTTGAATAAAGTACTGACTTTTATACTTATTTGACTAGCCAAGGCATCTCTACCTTCAGCAATTGCTTCTGCTCTTTGCATACCTAAATCATTTCCAGCATTTTTAGGTGCAACTCCTAGAGATACAATTGAACCCTCTAAGTAAGGGTTACAAGTCCATTTAGGAGCAAGTTGAGCATCTTGCTGACATCTAAAATCTGCTTCAGCTTGTTTTTCTGGTTCATTTGTTCCCATACAACCTGCTAAAAATGCTACTACAGCTACTACTGATGAAATTTTTAAAACGCTTTTCTTCATACTAATCCTTTTTATTTGTACAAATTATATATCAATTCTATTTAATTACAGTTGATAATATTAAAAATGCATTTTTTTGTATATCTACAATCTTGAACTCCTCAGTATATAATATATTATTATTCTTTATCCACCG
>CAWVZX010000057.1:0-7893 GCA_963934755.1 uncultured Arcobacteraceae bacterium
ATATAAAGTTCTAATGAAAAGCATATTTTTTTGAGTGTTTAGCAGTAGGCTTTTGTAGTAAAATGTAGTTTTATGGAATTAGTATGGCAGAGAAGAAGGGGTTCGAACCCTCGTTAGCTTTCACTAAACACCGTTTCCAACGGTGCACCTTAGACCACTCAGACACTTCTCTAATTAAATAGTATTATATCCTAATAAACTAAAAAAAATCTAAGAATTAGTATTATTGAGTTTTAATTAAATTCAGAAATTTAGCATAACCAAATTCTTTTAAAGTCAAATAAAATAAAATAAAACCACTTAAACTACTAGCTAGTGCCAGCCCTACTATCCCATAAGGTAAGATTAGGGCTAAAGAAAGTCCAATGTTCCATAAAAGTGAATACATAGTAATTTTTGCAGCCACTCCTTGCTTTTCATGAGAATATAACCATAGTGAAAATATTTTACCAAGCCCAAAAGGCAATAAACCAATTAAATACATAGTAAGCACTAAGGCAGTTTCTTCTGTATCTGCTTCAGTAAAAGCACCTCTTTGGAAAAGTAACTCTACAATGAAACTATCAAATACAATTCCAATAAGTGTTGATATTCCTAAAAGAAAAAACAAAATGTAAAATGCCTTTCTCAAATACTGCAAAGCTTTCTTTTCATCACTATTTTTAATAGCTTTTGCAATCGTAGGAAACAAAGCAACAGAAGTCGCAATGGCAAACAATGCTAAAGGTAACTGAAAAACTCTATTGGCATAATATAGATAACTAATACTTCCAGAGAGTAAAAAACTAGCCAACCATGTATCTAAAAATGCTGCTATATGAGAAGCACTACTTCCAAAAACTGCTGGATAGAATTGTTTATAAAATTTACTTTGTTTTATATCTTTTGTTTTCTTATTTATATTTGTAGTAAAAAATCTAATATTCAATTTTTTAATCATATAAAGATGCACTAAAACTTGCAAGATTCCACCAACAACTACACCCCAACTCATATAATATACAATATCTTTTGATTCTAAGTTTTGAGATAAAAGTAAAGAAGTAATAAGTGCAAAATTTAATAAAGCAGTCGAAAAGGCCGTTGTAGTAAAATGATTTTTATACTGTAATAAAGCAGCTAGAAAAGTAACTATAAATATTAGAGGTAAATAATAAAAACAAATAGCAACTAATGGGGATGCTAGCTTTATCGTATCTACATCAAATCCTATAGCAATAATTTGTGTAAAAAATGTAGAAAATATTGTTACTATAACGCTAAGCAAAATAATAAATGATATAAATTGTAAAAATATCACACTGCTAAAACTTACCTTGTGATTATTTTTAGCATAAGCTGGTATAAATACTTGTGTAAATGCACCCTCTGCAAAAATTCTTCTAAAAAGGTTTGGAAGTTTAAATGCAACAAAAAAGATATCACTATATGTATTTGCACCAAGTATAGAAGCAGTTAAAAGATCTCTGAGAAAACCTAAAATTCTAGATACTAATATGCCTGCACTGTTTGTAAATATATGTTTTAAAATACTACACATCCCTTAGTTTATTAGTAACATTATAGTAGATGTTTGTTTATAACTTAATATTTAAGTTCTATGTATATAAGTGTCTATTACTTAAGTAATGTTTTGTTAGTATCCTTTCATATAATTTAAGGATACAAATGAAAAAACTTTTGCTTGTCATATTTAGTTTTGCATTTTTAAATGCATCAAATCCTATAGCAGTCTTAGAAACAACTAAAGGTACCATAGAGATTGAACTCAGAGCAGATTTAGCACCTAGAACAGTAGAGAATTTTACTACTCATATAAAAAATGGGTATTATAATGGTCTGGTTTTTCATAGAATTATAAAAGGATTTATGATTCAAGGTGGAGATCCTACGGGTACAGGTCGTGGTGGAAAATCTATTTGGGGTGGTAAATTTAAAGATGAATTTAATACTAAAGCAATGTTCAATCAAATTGGAATATTAGCAATGGCAAATTCTGGGCCAAATACAAATGGCAGTCAATTTTTCATAACAACGGTAGAAACACCATGGTTAAATGGAAAACATACTATATTTGGGTATGTTAAAGGTGAAAAAAGTTTCACAACTGTAGCAAGTCTTGAAAATGTACAAACCTCAGGAAGATATGGTGGCAACAAACCATTAAAAGAAGAAAAAATAATTAAAGCGTATATAAAATAAAGGAATTAAAATGTTAGTATGTGATTGTAATGATGTAAATTATCAAGATATTAAAAAGGCAGTAGCAAAGCTAGGAACAGAGTTAGAAACAATTAAAGATGAAACTTCAGCAGGAACAGCCTGTGAATGTTGTTTAGAAGAAGATTGTGATAGAGTTGAATTAGCTTTGCCATTAGCTATAGAAAAGGCAAAAGAAGAATTAGGTCTTTGAGTACCTATTATCCTCATCAAGAAATACCAGATGAGGATAAGTGTAATCTACTCATAAGCGTAAACAGTACATTTATGCTATTTAATTTTATCAATAATTTTCATAAGAAAATTTGCTGAATTTTGAGCGCTAGTTACTAAAAATTCATCAAAACTAAATCCTGCATCCATATCAGCTGTATCGCTAATCGCTCTTAAAATAAGACAAGGAACATTTAAAGCATCACAAACAAGGGCAACACTTGCACCTTCCATCTCTAATGCATCTGCATGAAAATTTTTTCCAATAAAGTCTTTTCTATTTTCATCTGCAACAAATTGATCCCCTGTAGCAATAATACCTTCAATGATTGAAATATTATTCTCTTTAGCAACCTGCAAAGCAATATTTTTTAAAATCTCATCTGTATTAACATACACAGAACCCCCAGGAACATACCCATAGGGGTGGCCAAAAGCAGTAATATCTAAATCATGTTGAGAAAGTTTGTTAGCAACAATTAAATCACCTATTTTTAGCTTAGCATTAATACCTCCAGCAACTCCTGTAAAAAATAGAGTATCACATCCAAATTTTTGTATCATAGTAGATGCAGTTAATGTAGAGAATACTTTCCCAATTTTACTATAAGCAATCACAACTTCTAAATCACCGAGTTTAGCTTCATAATAAGTATTATTAGCATAATCAACTTTATTGATATCTGTAAAATTTTCTAAAAGAGGAGTGATTTCCTCTTCCATTGCACCCATGATTGCTAATTTAATCATTTAAGAACTCCAGTGTACTTTCAAGTGTTTTCATATCAGAAACATTTACAGTTGGTACTTCTTTAGCGATTTTTCTATTGAGACCTTTCAAAACAGCAGCATTTCCAAACTCTATAAACATATCAATATCTCCAGCATTTGCAAGAACTGAATGTTTATATTTTACTGGTGAAGTTAATTGTTTTGATAATAAGTCAATTGCATCTTCTTTAGTATTATAAGCTTGGGCACTTACATTTGAAATGATTGACGTGTTAAATGAATCCGTAATAAAATCATTTAAGAAAGGAGCTAACTTATCAACAGCACTTGTTAATATTTCACAATGACTAGCAACTGACATATCAAGAACGATTGCTCGTTTTGCCCCTGCATCTTTAAATGTATCTACAAGTAGTTCTAAATCTGATTTTATACCAGCAAGAACAATTTGGCCATCTTGATTATAATTGGCAGCCCAAACTTTTTTACCAATATTTCTTTGCTCTTCACAAACTTTTTCTGCTATCTCGTCTGATAATCCTACTAGAGCCATCATCCCAGCACCACCACCTGAACATGCTTCATTCATAAATAAACCTCTTTTATGAACAAGTTCAAGAGCATCTAGATAATCTATCGCACCACTAGCTACTAATGCCGAAAATTCGCCTAATGAATGTCCCATTACAAATTCAGGCTTGATGTTTGATTTATCTTTGAAAATAGCAAGTGCTATACAACTTACTAAAAGAATTGCAGGTTGTGTAAATTCTGTTTTACTTAAATTATTATTTTCACTAAATAATAAATCTTCAAAACTAAATCCAAGTCTATTACTTGCATTTTGAATCATTTCTTGCGCAATATTACTATTATCAAAAAAATCCTTACCCATATTGATAGATTGACTACCTTGGCCTGGAAATATAAAAGCTACTTTTTTCATTTTTTTTCCTTCTTTTTTGTATTATAAAGCAAAAACTCCTATTTCATTAGAAATAGGAGTTTAAAATAATTGTTTAAGCTAACATTAGTTACTTGAACAACAAGCACCTTGTGATTTATTTTCAGCTCCATCATTATTTGAATCACTAGAACAACATTCACTCTCAGAAGCATTTTCACCTGAATGATCATTTCCTTCATCTTCAGAATCTGTACTACAGCTTCCACCACCACAACATCCCCCACCAGCAGCAGATACTCCACCAACAACACCAGCTTGAATCTCTTCTTCACTTGCATCTCTTACATCTAAAATAGTTACGTTAAACATTAAAGTTTTACCAGCCATTGGATGATTGTAATCAATAGTTACTTCTGTTTCTGTCAGATCTTTAACTTGAACTTGAACTGTTTCTCCAGCTTCACCTGTACCATATAATGTCATACCTTTAACGAGATCGATATCAGCAAATTGTTCTTTTGGTAATGTAGTTAATGCTTCATCCTTATATTCACCATAAGCATCTACAGGTTGAACTAAAACATCAGTTTTATCTCCAGCACTTAAGTTAACTAATTCTTTTTCTAATCCTGGAATAATTTGACCCATATCTGTTATAAATTCTAATGCAGCTCCTCCAACATTTGTATCTAGTTGAACTTTTGTATTCGCATCATTTAATGTATATTCTATTCCTATTACTTTGTTTAACATTGTTTTCCTTTAAGTCTATTTATAATTTAGTTTTTTTAGAAGCTTCCATTGCTTCATGTGATTCTGGATAAATATCAATAATAGTATTATAAAAATTATTAGCATTTTCCTTATCACCTAACTCTTCAAATGATATAGCGCTATGCAATAATAGTTTTGGTAAATATTCTGCTTGATCATATAATGTCATACTTCTTTTATAAAAATTTAAAGCATCTTTATAATTTTTTCTATAATAGTTAATTTCACCAATATAAAAATTGCATTCTGCAGGTCGGTAATGTACAGTAATCAAACCTTCAAGAATAATTTTTGCTTTTGTAAAATAATCAATATTAAATAAATCTATGGCCTCATCGAGTAACTCCCTTGAACTCTTAACTTCAGAAGTCGATGTCTGTACTGAAGAACTTTTTTGAATTAATTTTTCATCTAATAATGATACGAGTTTATCAAAGTCTTTTTTTGTAACATAATTCTTGTTAATATTGTTAGTTAAGACAACAATTTTATCAAAAGAATCCTTTAGAATTTTTACATTATTTTCATTTGTGATTATTTGTGATTTTAATTTTTTTATATCTAAATCTATAGATAGTTTCATATTTGAAATGATTTCAGTATTTTTATTTATCTTTATACTTGAAATTTGTGTAAAAGTTTTAAAATTATCTATTTGCTTATTTAAGGATACGAATACTTTATTTAATTTCAAACTTTCGCTATCAATCAAAGAATTTACACCATCAAATCTTTCACTTAATTCTTTAAGTTTAGTATTTGTTTGTTTTAAACTTTCCTCAGTTTTTTTTGCTGTCTTTTTATTCTTAACAATAAATTTTTCAGTTTTTGTTAAGCCATAAGGACTAGAAGAATCAAGATTTCCTGCTCCAAACATTGAAGTTTCAGCATTCGCTGCTGAAGCTAATAAAACAAAAATAGGTATAAATAATTTAATCAAAGAATATTCTTAATTATGGTAATAATCTGTAATCAACTCTTCTGTTCATTTTCCAACAAGCAGTATTTTGTTCTGTACAAATTGGATTACTTTCTCCAAAACTTACCATTACAATTTTATTTGTATCAACACCATCAGCAATTAAAGTATCTTTTATAGCTTTTGCTCTTTTTAAGCCTAAGGCATAATTATATTCATCACTACCCCACTCATCACAATTACCTTCAAGTTTTATCTTGAGGTCATTATATGACTCAATTGTTTCATCAATTTTAACATAATTTGCAACTGTAACAGCTCTCATTTCACTGTTAATATTATATTTATCAAATGCAAAATGTACAGATTCTAAAACAATCACCTTACCATCAACTTCATTTTGAATACTATTTACAGATTTATTTGTAATTATTTGTAATCTATCCACAGTATCAGTGCTAATAGTATCGTCAGTTACTGCTACTGTATCAATTTTCTTATCTATACTATTAGCAGCGTTTTCGTCATATACTAGATCCTTAGAAGCACAACCAGCCAATAAGCCTAACGCGCATACACTTATTAATATATTTTTTAAAATACTATTCATCTTAATTCCTTAATTTAATTTAATTAGAATTATTCTACTATATAGATACTTAAACTAAAGTAACTACCAATCTATGGATTGTAACTTACCACTTTTCAAGGGAAAAAGAAAACTTTTATTGTAATTTAAACGAACAATACCTAAATAACTTTTGTTGGTACTCTTTATAAACAAGAGTGATTCTCCATCTGAAGAAAATTTAGGAAATTGATTACGACCATTTGTCGTTAATCTTCTCACATCATCACTTTTTGTTGAAATTTGATAAAGATTAAACACATTTAAACCAAATTCATTATCTGTTTCCCTACTAGAATAAACAATGTAATCATCAAAAGTTGTAGATTGAGAATTATTTTTACCGTGATAAATCATTCTTTCAACACCATCTTGACCAATCTTTTTTGCAAAAACATTTGGATAATTTAACCTATCGGATACAAATACAATTTTTGTATCATTTTCAACAAAACTTCCACCTACATCAATACCTACATACTTTGTAATTCTAGTTTTAATTTTTGTAATAGTATCATACACATATATATCTGGTTGTGAATTAGGAGCCATAGTCAAAACTAATTTTGTGCCATCATCACTAACATCAGAACAAACAATCATACCATCACTTGTCAGTAATTTTTCTAATTTATTTGTATACAAATTTTGTTTCATTAATGCTGGGACTATGCCCTTATAACTTGTATAATAAAAAGCTTTTTGATCAGAACTTGCCCATTTTGGAAAAATATTTAAACCACCCTTAACAACAACTTTTTGATAGGTTAAAGTATAATCTGATATAACAATTTCACTAGTTTTAGAATCTAAATAACGAGAAAATATTACGAATTTATCCATCCATTCAATAGATGGTGCTTTTAAATACTTATTAATATCAATAGCGATTTTATGAGCTAAGAAAGGATAGCGATCAAAGGTTGATGTAATGTATGTCTTACTTTGCACCAAACTATTTGTATTAACATCATATAACTTAGTATTAATAACATATCTTTTTTCTTCATCTAAACTTATTTGAAATAACAAATATAAATCTATTTCATTATCCGCTAATAGTTTATATTTAGTCATTTCACTAAACTCAGACTTTATAGTGACTAAACTATCATTAAAATGAGAACTAACTTCTAAATCTTTTTGAATAAGTTTTAATAATTTAGTACTTATTTCATCTTCATTTAAAGAATCAATTGAAGCAGCAACATTTATAGTCGGAAGAGACAATTTTTTTTTTACTATTTCCATAGTTGCATCTAAAGAAAATGCAAATTCAAATAATAAAAAAAATAAAACTAATTTAAGCATGTTTACCCTTTTGATTGAAATGATATTTCAATTGTTATCGTTTTATTTCTAGGACTGATAGGATAAGTTTTCTGGGTTTCATAGTCCAAAAATTCTCCTAGTTGCTCATCAAATCCCAAATTACCAGAGTATTGTATAAACTTATAGCTAAATCTTCCATTATTAAAAATAATTATGGTAACTTTAGCG
>CAWVZX010000058.1:0-7827 GCA_963934755.1 uncultured Arcobacteraceae bacterium
CGGACCTATTGATTACAAATCAATTGCTCTACCAGCTGAGCTACAAGGGCATCCTTATTGTCAGCTGATTTTTATTGCAAAAGTCCAAATAAATCAATGCTTAAAAAACTTAACTGTTATGCTCGCTGCTGTTGCAGCTCGCAGCGATTCAGCTAGTTGTAGTCCTCTTGTGACTAATCTGTCTTGTTGGAGTCGGTGTCTAGATCGGATTACAATTCTGATTTCTATTGTGTGTTTATCTTCATTAAAACAAATCAAAAATGGAGTGGAAACATTATGTCAAAACAATTTAAATTTACTAAAGCAGCTTTAGAAAAATTAAAGCATCCAATCGGAGATAGAGAGGTCAGGTGGTATGATCTAGCATGTGAGGGTTTGGCCTGTTATGTGCAACCTCAACCATCATTAAAAAAATCATTATATGCATGTTGGAGTACCATTAGTTATGGCAAGGATGGTAAGCAAAGAAGAACAGGGAGATCTAGATATATTTGTCGGTTTGGTCAAAGACCTCTAGAAGAAATTAAACAAGAAATAAATATTAACCTACCCAAATGGAAAGCTGGTAATCAAACATCTGCTGCAGTTAAAACAGTTGGATCTTTGGTTAAGGAATATATCCAATATGGAGCTGGTGGATTTAGAGTAAAAACTAAAGCTACAAAACTTAAATATAAAAATAACTCTACAAAGAGTTACATTTATTGTCTGAATTCATATGTGCTTGTAAAAAATAAAAAAGACTCTGTAAGGAAAATGTTAACTGCTCCAATAAAAATATCAGATAAGCATTACTATAAGAAGCAGCTCGCAGAGCTACCTTTAGATAAAATAACAAAAAAAGATATTGAGATTTGGCATAGTAGAATGGAGCTAATACCTACTGCTGCTAATAGAGCATTGGCTGCATTATCTGTAGTATTTGAATGGGATAGCCACCGAACTACACCTACACACAAAGGAATAAATCCATGTTTGAGGGTGCCAAAGTATGAAGAAAAAAAAGATAAAAGGTGGATAGATTCTACAAGTAAATTATTTGAGATTGTTAAATATTGTAGAGAGCAGCAATGGAGAGATCCACAGTATCTTACATTTTATTTATTGCAGCTGGAGTATGGAGAGAGGTTAGTTGATGGCTATGCAATAGCATGGAGAAAACCTGATAGTCTTGCGCAGCAGAAACTTTGCAGCGGATGGATTGATTGGAAGAGGCAGGAGATCTATTTAAGAGATACAAAAAATAGAGAAGATGCTGAATGTGAAATTACTAGTGAGCTATTTGAGCAGCTAAAGAAGCTGCAGAATTTAGTATCAGAAGAAAACTCAAATGCTAGTTGGGCAGTTGGCAGCATGTGGGTATTCCCTAGAAGAACAGATCCAACTAAACCAATTAATGAAACTAGTTACAGATGCAAGTTAAGGGATTTTAATTATAAATTTGGAATGGCAACTAGAGAATATGTAAGGGGCAAAGGTAAGAGGAAAGTTTATAAATATACAAACTTATTAACCATGAAACATTTGCGTAAAACATTTGTAACAACTTATGGCAGACAATATGGATTGGAAAAAGCATCACAAAGAATGAGGCATAGCTCCCCTGTAGTAACTAAAGAACATTACTTTAATGAAGATACCAAAGCATTAAAGACAGTTAAAAGCATCTATGATGTTGGAGAAAATGTGGTGCAGCTGAAAGTAGGTACTGATGAAGAATAATAATGATGTTGAATGGATCTTAATTGAAGATAAAATAAAAAAGGAGTGGAAAAAACGCAATGCCAATAAAAAAGAAAAAGAAGAAGATAATAAAATCATCAACTTCAAAGAAGCAGCAAAGAGGATTAAAAAACTTTAGTCATGGTGGATTTGAAAAGAATCCATTTATAGAAGCTGCTAAAGTTAAAAATTATAAACAGTTAAAAGAGTTTATTGAATTTCATACACCAGCTTTAGGACCTGCTGGAGTTGCATATGCTGCTACTGAATTTGTATTTAAAAATTATAACACCTTAAAGATTGCTAGAGATCCTGATTGCTATAACTCAATTATGTTTTTACTTGATGGAATAGATCAAACAAAAGGTGGTGCTAAAAAAGTTTATAATGATTACTTAAAAACAAAAGCAGGGCTACTACATTATTTTATTAAAGAAACAGGATATGTACCAGCTCCTAGTGCAACAGAATTCCAGGCGCATATAACAAAGATAAAAGATGTATTAGGAATAAGAAGAAAAAAGAAAATTGTACCTCACTTTAGAGAACCAAAGAAAATAATTTAGTCAGATATTATTTCCGATTTCTCAAATAAATAAAAATATAATAAAACAATACTGCTGTGGTTTTCCACTCCAGCATTTGGCGGCTTTGTTAACTGGCTGCAGGGCCATTAATCACTAGTGAGCCGCCATCTATCGGATTTCAATTCTGATTTCACACAAAGACACAACACCTCTAAAAACAAATCATGTCTAAACCAAACCAGAGAGGAAAAGGAATGAAGCCAAAAATAAAAACAATATCTCCAGAAGAATTAAAAAATTTTCTTGAAAAAGAAGCATTACTATTCACTTCAAAGGATCTAGCAAAGATGCTTGGTGTAACAGAGGGTGCTTTAAGAAAACAAAGATCTAAAAACAGATCTATTTTTAAGTTTTCTAAATTGGGTGGAAGAATTTATTACCCAGCAGATATTATAATGGAAACTATCCATAGCAATTTACAACAAGGTAATTTGAGATAATGGAAAATGGGGCGGTGGCGCACACTAATACTGATGTAGATATCAATATATTAACACGAATAATAAAATACAACCATGGCAAAACTTTGGTTCTTACAGGCAGAGATTCTAAAGGAAAAAAGATTCAGGAATGGATTAATGGTGCTGTTGATTGGGAGCTGCATCTAAAAGGAATTAAAAAGCAGGGAGCTAGATTAGACAATAATGGTGTAGCAAATACAATTGTAGTTGATGTAGACAAAGCAGTTGATGCTAAAGAATTTTGTAAAGAAGCATATAAAATAGATAATAAAATTATACCTTTTAAATCTCCTAGTGGCAGATGGCATGCATATAAAATATTGCATGAAGAGATACCTACAAAGGAACTTGCTAAAGAAGCAAAAAGAATTGAGCGAGCATTTTCTAAAATTTATGGGGATGCAGTTGACAGAGCAAAGACACAACCAATTGAGGGAGGATGGACAGGGATTAACTTACCATTTTGTACACCTGAACAATATCCATATTCTCCACAAGGAAATAAATTAAATTTTAAACAATTTAAATTTAGATGGCAATTTCAAGAACATCCAATACTTGCAATAGCTGCTGGCCTGCAGGAACCAGGAAGACATGACTCATTAATAATTATGGCTGCTTACATGTTTAAAAATAATATGATGCAGCATCTTGATGATGTTGTTGCAGCATTTGGAACTGATTGGACAGATGATGGATATTTAGACAGAATTAATCATAAAAAGATTCATGAAAAATATGATGTTTCAGAAAAAGCATTAAATAAAACTATTTCAAATATACTTGGAGAAGATTACCAGCTGCCAGCTGATGATGCAGATGTAACAACTGAATTAGAAATATTTGAACATACAGGTTGTGAAAAAATACAAAGAAGACCTTGGCTGATACATGGCTGGCTACTAGAGCAAGCATTAACATTAGTAGTAGGACAACCAGGAGTCGGAAAAACTATGTTCATGCATATGATGGCTTATGGACTTGCAACAGGTAACCCAATATTTGGAAAAGAAATTCTACATAGAGGCAATGTTTTAATTATTGCTGCAGAGGAAACTATGAATGAAATAGATCTCCGATTATCTGCCTGCAAACAAAAGATGGGTAAGAATGATAATAAATTTAAGATCTACAAAAGAGGATTAGAGAATGATTTAAAGCTGGTTAAATTTACTAAAGATGCAGCTGTAAAAACAAAGCAATATAAGCAATTAGAGAATGTTATTAAAAGCAAAAATATTAAATTTGTATTACTAGATCCATTAATAAATTTTCAATCAGGTAATTATGATGAGAATAGTAACCAAAATATGGATGCTTATGTTAAGCAATTCTTAATACCTATAGCAGTTAAAATGGGTGGAGCTGTAATAGCTGGCCACCATACTAATAAATTAAGCATGGTATCAACGCAGGATAATGAGCTGCTAGTGGACAATCAGAATGCGCTGATGGCTGCGAGGGGTGCATCAGCTTTGATAGGTGCTGCTAGATTTGTATTAGCATTTCAACCCATGACTAAAAAATTGTGGGAACAACACTTTAAGGAACACATTACAGATGGATCTAACTTTGTACATTACGCAGGTCTAATAGAAGCTAAATCAAATTATAACATGATAGCAGATGATATTAGCTGGCTTAAAAAAGAGTCTGTTGATGTTGCAACAGATGATGGATTTACAGAGTCTACAGGTTTCTTTGCAACAACAGAATTAAATAAAGTTACCAAAGCTAAAAATAGATTAAAGGCAGCGCAAAACTTGCAATGGTGTAAGGCCCAGATGCCAACTGTTCAAAAATTAATGGGAGATGAAGATGAGATTACTTTAAATTCTGTAGTAGTTGAATTGCTAACAAAAGATCCTGACCATGCAGATGGTAATATTTCAGAAGCTACAATTAAAACCAGAATAAGAAGAAAATTAGAAAATGGATTTAGTGGTAAAGAAGAGCGCAAAGATGGGTTCCAAAGTGAGGGGATTGAGTGTGATGATGGTTACAATTATTGGTTAAAAACAGATCATGGAAAATCTGGTGCAGCTAAAAAATTTATAACAAGAGCTATAGATTTTAAGAGGAGGAATGCAGCAAGATGAGTTTCACAGTTTCAAATAGTTTCATTCAACATGAAACAATAAGTAGAATGCATGTTATAAAGTTGTTTCAGTTACCAACAGCTGGTGCTGCTGAAACCACCTTAAATAAGTGGTTGGGGGTAGGTTGTTCCACAGTTTCAGTAGTTTCTTTATTAATACATTTGTTAAATGAAAGTAAAAAAGTATTTAGGAGCCGCCTCAATGCCTGTATTCCTATAGTTATTGTTGAACAAGATTCTACAATGCAGGGGGCAGCATGAATAAATGGCAGCTGTTGAATGCGCTTGAAGAAGCAAGAACAGATAACACTAAACATACAGAAACAATCAGTAAGCTAACAACCCATGTACAGGGATTGTGGGATGAGATTGAGCAAAAACAATTCAAGATAAATAACTTAACTGAAAAGAATGATGAACTTTTAGATAACTATAAGTCCTGCATGCTGCGTGAAAGAAAACGCAGACAAGAAGCAGCAGAAGTAGAAAAAGAATTCACAGAAAGCATCTTGAATAAATCAACCAACAATTAAGGAGAAATATGAGTAACTTTTTTAATGAAAAATATATCTTACAGGAAACTAGAAAGCTGGCAGATAATGAGTTTGTTTTTACCAACACAGAAGATGTTGGAGGTAGATCCGATGCAGCTCGCAGAATGTGGAGGTATCTAGAAACTAATTTCCATATTGCTAGAGTTAGAATACCTGAAAGAAATCTACCAACAGATGGTGCTGGCAGATCTATGAATGGATTTAAAATAATTGATACAAGGCAACATAATGGATGGAGTCCTTACGATGGAGAATAAATGGAAAGATATGTTGGAAAAGGTTCCAATTTATATAACCAAAAGAACTATGCAGCATCTAGAAGACATACATAGTGCAATATTTGCAGATGAGGAAATTAAGTTAGAAGACCATGGAGATTTTATTTATGTTTTATGCTGCCACTTTAAAACAAGGTTAGGCATTCATAATCCAAAGAAGAAAAAGAAAAAGCAATGAGTGAGTTTAATAATAAATTGTCAGAGCTGTATAAGTCGCTTGCTACTAGTCAAAAGAATACAAAGGGAGATCCACACAAAGGAGATTCCATGGCAAACTTTAGAGGTAAAAAAGGTGTTAGTGATGTTGGTATTCCTTTATCTCCTAAAGCTGCAAAGAAGAAAGCAACTAATAGGGCTGGATATAATTACCCACAACACCTGCGTAACATTAATGAGCGAAGAGAGAGGGAAGCTATGCAAAGGCATGGCATCACAGATAAAAATAATCCCTTTAATGAAAAAAAAGAAAAACCATCCATGCAGCCAGCAGCTAGATCAAATCGTAGTGTGTATTGGCAGCCACCTATGGAAGACACACCAACTACTAAAAGAAAAAATATTTATTATTGGGGTGATGAAGCTCCTGAACCTGAACAGGTAGAATATATAGTGCCATATCAACCTAGAAAAAGGGAACCTGAATATAAATCTACAGGTAAATTTCCAAAGATAGATGAAGCAATTGCAGCAGCTAAAAAATATAAAAAATAATTATTTTAAAGGTAGTATGTTTTCAAATAATTTCTCTGGTTCTACTTTAGTTTTTAATGTTCTCTTACCAACAGCAGATGCTTTTCTTTTATTATTATTTTCAACAATCTTTTTTTGTTGTGGAGTTAATTTATTAAATGAATTCTGGTATTTCATTAAATCATTCTTCTGGTTCATAGGATATGAACTCTTGTCTAAATGGTCGTATGGTTTAATTACTCCAGCTGTTGGAACAGGTCCATCTTCATACATGTACATAACCTCTTGGATGTATCGCTCTGGATTATCTCCATAGTTATTATATAAATCATTTACATCAGTATATCTAAAGCCATCAGGGTGCTTTGGGTCCACCATCAATTGTCCTTTTAATCCATTAGGCCCAACTTTAGGTGCAAATTTTTTTTGATTTTTTGGAGGACCATTTAAATTAACAACTTTATTAGGAGAGTATTTTATAACCTGCTGCATCAAACTATCTGTCTTTGCTGATTGTGCTGCTAGCTTCTCTTTAGCTTCATCCTTAATAGTTTCTGCAATAATTATATCATGTGTTGCAAAGTCATCATATTCCAACTTACCAGCTCTTTTATTTTTTTGTATTTTTTGTAGAACTCTTTTTTTAATAGCATCCCTGCCATATTCTTTTTCAAAATCTTCTTTATATTTTTTATCTGCTAATTCTTTTTTAGTTGGTTGAGTTTTATAAAATTCAGGAGTGAATGAAACACTACCACCTACATTTGTTAAATTATCTATTCGTTCGTTCATTGCAGCTGGCAGCACTTGCGGCTGTATATCTAATCTTTGCATTACTGCAGCTTTAGCTTCTGCCTGTAGCTGGTCTTCTTCTGGATCTGCAACACCTGGTAATAGTGATCTTATACCTGAATCTTTAGTCATTTTTTTTCTCCGCTGCTCTAATTCTATTTATGTAATCTGTTAAAGACTCATCCTCCATTACATCTATTTTTCTTACCCATGCATCAATTAGATCTCCATATTTTTCTATTGATGAATTACCTGTAACAGCTGATCCGCCATCTTTTAATTTAATGGATCTTATGGGAGAGTCTTCTTTAGATTCCATAAAATCTTTAAACCCACCTTTATTGTCTTTGCTCCATTCCTCAAATTGTTTTAGTAACATTTGCAGCTCCAGCTCTGCCTCTTCTGCAGCACTTTCACTAGCCATCTTCACATCATCTTTTAATGATGGAGAACTATAAATTTCTTTTGCTATTGCCATCTTATCCCCTTTGTTAATTTTACTCCTGTAGAGCAATTGAAGTATGTAAGTGTGCGCCTACAGCTAAAAGTCGCTCAACCTTTAGACAACCCCACAGGAACTTATTTTTTATTTGTTATGTAGCTGTTTGTGAAATCTGATTTGAAATCCGATTTGTAATATTTTTT
>CAWVZX010000059.1:0-7731 GCA_963934755.1 uncultured Arcobacteraceae bacterium
ACTTTTAAATCCTTATAATCAGTTAATGAAAAGGCATTAAATATTTTATTTTTTGGAGGATAAACTGTACTTTCTACATATCTTTTCTCTATATATTTATCTAACTTTTTATAATAATCTTTTGCTTTTTCATTTTCAATGATGGTATTCCAGTTCATAATTAGTATCATCCTTTGAAATTTAAGAGCAGTATATCTTTTAAAAAGTAATTCAAAGCTAAAATAAAATATTTTTATATATAATTGCTTAGATTATATAATTAAAGGAAATACATGTCAGAAATATTTTTTAGATATTTACATTTTATCGGAATAATGAGTTTAGCAGCAACGCTAGTAATGCAACATTTGATACTATCTAGCGAAGTAACACAAAAAGAGTTAAAGAAAATAATTTTTCTTGATATAATTTATGCGATCAGTATTGTATTAACTTTAATTTCTGGACTATCATTATGGTTATATATAGGGAAAGATCCGGTTTTTTATAGTACTAATTGGTTATTTCATGTGAAGCTTACACTTTTTGTAGTCATTATATTATTTTCTATATATCCAACACTATTTTTTAGAAAAAGTAGAAAATTAGCAAAAGAAATAGTAAAAATGCCTAAGATGATTATCATGTCTATTAGGATGCAACTTTTACTAGTATTTATCGTACCACTTTTAGGAGTTTTGATAGCTAAAGGTTAAAATAAGCACATCATAATCACAATTTAAGTAGAATAACTCAATTAACTTAAGTAATAAGAGAGAATAAATGTGTGGAATTGTTGGATATATAGGAACTAAAAATACAAGTGAAATCTTAATTAATGGCTTGAAAGAGTTAGAATATAGAGGTTATGATAGTGCAGGAATCGTTATACTCGATAATAATAAAATTGAAGTATACAAGGCATTGGGTAAAATTGTAAATCTTGAAGAAAAAGTTTTACAAAATGAGTGTCTGGGACTAAATCCCGATACCTCTGTTGCTAAAGCAAAAGTGGGGTATACATTACAAAATGACAATTTTAGTATTGGTATAGGACATACAAGATGGGCTACACATGGAAAACCTACAGAGCTTAATGCTCATCCACACTTGGGTGAGTATTCGTATGTTGTACATAATGGTATCATTGAAAACTACAAAGAATTAAAATATGAATTACAAGCAGCTGGACATAATTTTGTATCTCAAACAGATACAGAAGTTATAGTGCATCTTTTTGAATACTACTTTAATCTTTCTAACAATGCAGATGATGCATTTGCATTAACTGTTGCTAGACTTGATGGTGCATACTCTGTTTTACTTATTACAAAATCTGAACCAACAAAAATATTCTTTATGAAACATGGTTCACCTATGGCAATCGCTAGAAATCAAACTGAAGGTGGAGATGAAATATTTTTTGCTTCTTCAGATGCTCCACTTATTGGTTATGCAAATGATGTAGTATACTTAGAAGATGGAGTAAGAGGAGTTGCCTCAAATAGTGCACTGACATTTAACCAGGAGGTATCTTGGACAAGGCTTCCTACATCAAAACAATTTGCCCAAAAAGATGGCTATAGATTTTTTATGGAAAAAGAAATTTACGAGCAAAAGGATGTTGTAATAGACTCTATGCTGGGCCGAATCAAAGATGATGAAATCGCTTTTGATGAAATCGAAGCAAATATCATCCATGGAATAAATGAGATAAAAATATGTGCTTGTGGTACATCATATCATGCGGCATTGACGGCTTCATACCTTTTTGAAAAACTTACAAAAGTAAGATGTAGTGTAGAGATTGCGAGTGAGTTTAGATATAAAGAACCACTATTAAAAAAAGATACATTGTTTATAGCTATCTCTCAAAGTGGAGAAACTGCTGATACTTTGGAAGCTTTAAAGATGGCAAAGAAAGCGGGACTAAATACTATTGTTGTATGCAATGTTGATAATTCATCGATGACAAGAATAGCAGAATCAACTATTTTAACGCGGGCAGGTATCGAAAAAGGGGTAGCTTCTACAAAAGCATTTTCTACTCAAACAGTAGTCTTATGGATGATGGCTTTATTCTTTGCAAAAGAAAAAAATGTGATAGATAATGATCTCTTAGCTAATGAATTGAAGGTTTTAAGAGAAGTTCCAAAAAGTTTAGTTGTTGAAGATAAATTACATGAAAAATGCAAAAGATTAAGTAAAAGATATTTACATGGACATGGTTTTTTCTTTATAGGTCGTGATGTATTTTATCCTTTAGCTTTAGAGGGTGCTTTAAAACTAAAAGAGATTAGTTATCTTCATGCTGAGGGTTATCCAGCTGGCGAAATGAAACATGGTCCTATAGCTTTAGCAGATCCTGAATTATTTACAATAGCACTTATGCCACAGCATCTACACTATGATAAAATCAAATCAAATGTCGAAGAGTTAAGTGCAAGAGACAGTACTATTTGTGCAATTTCTCCCTTTGATTTTGAGCTAGCAGATGATTTTATCAAAACTAAGAAAACAGATCACTATATGTTAGAATTTTTTGAAATGTTAGTTGCCTTACAAGTATTGTCAATGGAAATTAGTGTGAGACTGGGAAATGATGTAGATATGCCAAGAAACTTAGCAAAAAGCGTGACTGTAGAATAATCTTAAAAATTATAAGTACTATGCACTTTAAAAGAAAAGATGTAGTACTCTTTAGATATAATCATTTACTTTTTACAAAATGTAGCTAGTTCATACTTTATTAAAAATTTTTACTTTTCATAATCTAACAAGATTAAACGGAAAACAAAATTGGACAACAAAGCAATGGAAAACAATCGAAGAGAGCCTAATTTTCAATTGCTAAGCAATGAAAATAAAACTTCTTTTTGCGGAAAACAAAAGAATGGAAAACAAAAATGGAAAACAAAAAACAACATTACTTATTTACAAGTGAAGTAGTAAGCCCAGGTCACCCAGATAAATGCGCAGATATAATTGCAGACAGTATAGTCGATAAACTAATTATTGGAGATCCTTCGAGTAGAGTTGCTAGTGAGGTATTCGTTGCTGGTAAACATATAATAATTGGGGGTGAAGTAAGCAGTGCAATAAGTGTCACAACTGAAGACTATAAACGGATAGTTCATGATGCACTAGCAAAAATAGGATACAATGCTAATCCTTATTTTACAAAAGAAGAATGCTTACATCCAGAAGATGTAGATGTTCAGGTATTATTAAATAGACAATCCCAAGATATCAACCAAGGTGTTGATCAATTAGATGGTGAAACAGGTGCTGGAGATCAAGGTATCATGTTTGGTTATGCAGATAAAGAAACTGAAAATTATATGCCAAGTGCTATTACTTATGCCAGAGTTTTAATGGAAAAAGTGTATCAATATGCCTTAGCAAATCCTAGTGAACTAGGTATAGATATTAAAACCCAAGTTACCATGGATTATACTTGTAAAGAAAATTTCGAAAAATCTGTTCCTCAAAAAATAGATACTATTGTTGTTTCGGCACCTTGTGTTGCGAGTATGGATATAAAAACAGTGAGGGCTTTAATCCAAAGGCTCATAGATGATGCTGGTTTACCCTCTCATTTATACAATAAAAATGAGTGTATTATACATATTAATCCTACTGGAAAATATGTATCACATTCAAGCTTACACGATAGTGGATTAACAGGTAGAAAATTGATTGTTGATAGTTTTGGTGGATATTCTCCTATTGGTGGGGGAGCTCAATCTTCAAAAGATTATACAAAAGTAGATAGGAGTGGTCTTTATGCGGCTAGATATATAGCTAAACATATCGTAGCTTCTGGACTTGCTACTAAAGCTGTTGTACAATTATCATATGCAATAGGTGTTGCAAAACCTACGTCAGTATCAGTTGATACCTATGGTACATATACATCTTTAAATGATGATGATTTATCAACATTTGTAGAGGAAAATTTTGCACTTACACCAAACTGGATAACTAAAAAATTCAAACTTGATAAACCAAGTGCTGATACATTTTTGTATGCGGATGTAGCAGCACGTGGACAAGTTGGTCAGTCTGATTACCCTTGGGAAAAATTAGACGAACTTGAAATATTTCAAGAATTAAGATAAAATGAGTAAATATTTATAATAAGGATTGATTATGGATTTAAAAGGTTTTTTTAAACGAATAAAAAAAGAAATATTAGAAAAAGAACAAAGCGAAGCAAAATTTACAGAAAATGAGAGTCACTGGATTAAATGTCCATCTTGTGAAGCGCTAATGTTTTTTAAAGAAGTGGAAAATTTAAATCATGTGTGTCCAAAATGTAATCATCATATGAGAATAGGTGCACAAAAAAGAATAGCATTAATAGCAGATGAGGATTCATTTATAGAATTTGACAGTGAACTTCATCCAACAGATCCATTACAATTTGTTGATAGTAAATCTTACCAAAAAAGACTGGAGGAATCTTTACATAAAACTGGTAAAACTTCCGCTATTGTTAGTGGTGAGTGTACTATTAATGATATCGGTGTACAACTTGTAGTATTTGATTTTTCATTTATGGGTGGTTCCTTAGGATCAGTTGAAGGTGAGAAAATAGTAAGAGCTTGTAACAGAGCTATGGAAAATAAACAAGGTGTTATTATTGTCAGTGCCTCTGGTGGTGCTAGAATGCAAGAGTCTACTTTTGCGTTAATGCAAATGGCTAAGACAAGTGCAGCTTTAAGAAAACTTGATAATGAGGGCTTACCTTTTATATCAATCTTAACAGATCCAACATTTGGTGGGGTTTCTGCTTCTTTTGCATTCCTAGGGGATATTATCATGGCAGAACCAGGTGCCTTGATTGGTTTTGCTGGTGCTAGAGTTATTAAACAAACTATTGGTAAAGATTTACCAGAGGGTTTCCAAAGAGCTGAATTTTTGTTAGATCATGGCAGTATCGATATGGTTGTAGAGAGAAACAAAATGAAAAAAACTTTACATGATTTATTAAATCTCTTTACTAAAGATGTTGCGTAAAAAAATATATGCATTATGTGATTATCAAACATTAGAAAAGTTTGATATATCACTCAATTCCTTTCTAGAAATCTGTAAAAAATATGATACTGTTTATATTCAATATCGCGATAAAATAAATTCACTCGAAACCCAAAAACAAAATATTATTTTTCTTAAACAAAATACAAATATTCCTATAATTATTAATGATAAAGTAGAATTACTAGAATTTGCAGATGGAATACATTTAGGGCAAGAAGATATAACGGCTTTAATAAGCAAGGATAAGGCTATAACTTTAAAAGTGCTCAGAAAAAAGAATTTAAATAAGATTATAGGTTTATCAACACACAATGAAATAGAAATTTTAGAAGCCAATAATCTAGATTTGGACTATATAGGACTGGGTTCATATCGAGCTACAAATACCAAAGATGTAAGCACTATAATTGGTGATAATATTTCATATTTAGCACAAATATCTAAACATCCTGTAGGTATTATTGGTGGAGTAGAATTAGATGATGATATAAAATATGTAAGTTATAATGTAATAGGAAGTGGTCTTTTCGCACAAACAAAGTTTCTTTCTAAAAAGTTATCTTCTTGTTTATAATTTTCAATTTTTTATATCAATTAATTGAAACTACTATTTTATCTCTAATCATTGATGCCTGAGTAAGTAAGGCAATATAATTTTATGTCGTATAAAGAGACATTTTCTAACTATGAAAAATTTATATTTCAATGTATAATTAATACCTTCTAAGTAAAAATATTAGAACTATCAGGAGATACAAATGAGTAAGAGAATTTGGATAATAGGTGGCAGTACTGGTATAGGCTACGAGTTATGTAAATACTATCTTGAAGATGGATACTGTGTTATTGTAAGCGCGCGAAATGCATCTTCATCTAAAGAATTAGAAAAACTTTCTTTACAATATAATCCTGGTCTAACTCTAGTAGATATGGATGTAAGCGATATTAAAAGTGTTCAAAGTGCTACACAAAAAGCATGGGATAGTTATGGAGAAATTAATGTATGTATTTATAATGCTGGTATGTATGAGAGTATGAAAGTAGATAACTGGAATTTAGATCATTTTGAGCAGATGACACAAATAAATTACTTAGGGGCTGTACGAATCACATATACATTGATGCCATTTTTTTTAAAAAATGCTAAGGGTCACTTTGTATTTAATTCAAGTATTTCAAGCTACTTTGGTCTTCCTTATGGGGGTGGATATAGTGCGCCTAAAGCAGCACTTCTAAACTTTTGCGAGTCCATTAAACCAGAACTAGAAGAAAAGAACATAAAAGTTCAAGTAATAAATCATGGTTTTGTAAAAACACGGCTCACAGCAAAAAATGATTTTGAAATGCCACAACTTCTAGAAGCTAAAGAGGCAGCAAGAATTATTTCTAAGAATATTACAAAATCGAACGATTTTGAGATACATTTTCCTTTTATGATAAGTGCTTTTTTATATTTTTTGAAAGTTATACCTTATCGCCTTGCTTTTTACTTTACAAGAAAGGCTTTATGATGAATAATGTACAAAAATATGCAGAATTCTTTGAGCAACTTAATGAAGACACTCCTTTATCGGAGTATAAGTTTTTCTTTGATCAGAATTCTTATTTTGAAGATCCCTTTCAAAAAGTCATAGGTATTGATAAAATTTATCATATTTTTAAAGATATATATACTACATTTCACAATCCAAGATTCGAGATTCAAGAATGCATTTCACAAAATTATATAACATATATAAAGTGGAATTTTGTTTATCAAATGGATAAGAAATCAAAAGTCGACTCTTTTGTAGGAGTCTCACGAGTACTATTTAGTGAGAATGGAAAAGTCCTGAAGCATCTAGACTTTTGGGATGCTGGATCAAATGTTTATGAAAAGATACCATTCTTAGGTCCCATAATACGCTACATAAAAAGAAAGATGCATGCTTAGCTCAAAAATGAATCTTATTGCGTATGGTATACCTGCTATAGCTATATCGCTTTTGGGTATACCCTTGTATGTTTATCTTCCAACTTTTTATGCGCAAGTTATTGGGCTAGGTATTTTTGAAGTTGGAGTCGTACTCTTTTTCGCAAGAATTTTTGATATGTTAATTGATCCTCTAATTGGATATGTAAGTGATGCATATTTAAGTAGAAAAATAATGATGTTTTTTGGAGCTATTATACTTTATATAACTTTTTATGCTTTGACACATCCAACACAAGAAAGTGGTATTTTTTATTTACTTTTTTTGTCACTAGCTGTATATAGTGCATGGAGTCTTGTAAGTATTCCTTATTTTGCTTTTGCTGCAGATCTTAGTAACTCATATGATGAAAATACTCACTTCTCTTCAAGTAGAGAACTTTTTAATATATTTGGGGTACTTCTCGCACTCTTTTTACCATACTATTTTAATGTAGCACAAGATGCAAGAGCATCGCTTCTTATATTATGGGATGCTTTAGCTGTAATCTTACCCTTGACACTCTTAATCTTTTTCATATCTCTAAAAGAAAATAACCGTGAAACAAAAAGGACTACATTTCTGGAAGTTCTAGCTTATTTCAAGAAAGAGATTGTAAACTCAAAAAGAGTTTTTATAGCTTTCTTTCTCAACAACTTTGCCAATGCACTTCCAGCAACTCTCTTTTTATTTTATGTTTCTTTGATTATTAAGGCTGAAGAACTTAGTGGTTTATTACTTTTACTTTATTTTG
>CAWVZX010000060.1:0-7642 GCA_963934755.1 uncultured Arcobacteraceae bacterium
TACTAAGTGATTTAGGAATAGAAGGTGGGTTTACACAGTTTATTTTACAGTCTCTCCAATAGGGAAGTTGAGACCGTCTAGTATCCTATATTCATAAGAATAGCTAACTTGCAGGCAAGTCACTATAATCTTTTTGTAACTCTATAAGCTTATCTTTATATACTGGTGTAACCTTAAAAATTAAATTTATTTGATAAACTAATCAAGTATATTATTTATAAAGGATTTACACTTTCATAGATTACTTTTTGATTAAAGAATTAATAGTGAGTTCCCCTATATTTGCAGGAACTTTTGTTCCTTTAAATATGACATTTCCATTTATATCTATAACTACTTGAGTTGGTGTTCCTCTTACTCTATAATCTCTTGTGATCTCATTACTAAATATTATGTCATAAGGTAAATCAAATTTTTTCTTATATGCTTTTGCCTTTTCTGCACTATCATTAGCAGCAATATTAATAGCTATTATCTTTAATTTATCATTATATTTTTCATGTAAATCTTTAAGTGCAGGAACCTCTTTGTCGCAATAGGGACACCATGTAGCCCAGAAAACTAACCATACGGCTTTTTTACCTTTAAATTCGTCTAAAGATATTTCTTTTCCTTCAAGTGTAGTAGCTTTAAAATTTATAGCTTTTTCTCCTACTTCAATTGCATTTACACTATGTATTGAAAATAATATAGCTAAAACTAATAGTAACTTTTTCATTTTTTTCCTTATATTCTTATTATAAAATAATTGTAGCTGAGTTCTGTGTAGTATATATGCAAGAACTTCTCTAGTCTACTATATCCATTGATTCTGATGGTTCATGAAAAGTTTTTATATATAATTTTTCCACTTTTAGCCGAGCCCAATATGTTTTTCTTAAAAATTTTAAGCTTGATTTCACTGAAGGATCTTCATTAAAACAATTAATCTTGACTTTTTTTCCTAACTCTCCCCATCCATAAAATTCTACTAGCTTAATGATAACTTTTTCTAATGTTATACCATGTAGTGGATCATTTGGATTATTATTCATTGTTATTTTCCTTATTTATATACCAGTTTTTTTGCTCTTCTTTTGTGAAAAATGTCCAAGCGATAAATCTCGTTTGTTTTTGACCTTGTCTCATCTCTATAATTTCAATTTGTTCTGGGTTTTGTTTTTTTAATTCATTATAAATCGTATCTAAATTTTCTTTCTTTGATACAAGTGTGGTAAACCATAAACAATTATTTTTATATTTAAAACTTTCATTTATCATTTTAGAGATAAACTCAACTTCTCCCCCTTTACACCAGAGTTCATTGTGTTGTCCAGCAAAATTTAAGGATATCTTTTGATTTTTACCTTTAGAAAGATTTTGTATCTTTCTTTGTGTTCCCTCTTTTGCATCTTTTTTAGATTTATGAAAAGGTGGATTACAGATGGTAAAATCAATTTTATCATTTCCATTAATAATATTTTCAAAAATATTATCTTTTGAAGTTTGAGGAATAATTTTAATATTATCTTTTAATGAGTTATTGATATTTATAATATAATTAGCACTTTCAATAGAAACTGTATCTACCTCACTAGCAATGAACTTCCATCCATAACTTCTATTTCCAACGATAGGATAAATACAATTAGCCCCTACTCCTATATCCAAGCCAGTTATAGTATGTCCATTTGGAATAACACCCTCATTTGAAGAAGCCAATAAATCAGCAATATAATGAATATAATCCACGCGGCCAGGAATAGGAGGACATAAATATTTTTTTGGAATTTGCCACTTTATTTGATAAAAGTGCTTTAACAATGCTGTATTTAAAGCAAGAACAGCATTGTTTGAGCTAAAGTCTATAGACAGATCTCCATATTTATTTTCTTTTACATATGATGATAATTCTTCTGAACTATTTATAAGTTCAGTAAAATCATATCTGTAATTATGAAGATTTCTTTGATGGAGTGTTTTAGTTAGTGTTATCTTGCTCAATCTCTTCATTCTCTACTATTACATTCTCATCTACTATTTTTTCTACCATTATAACTTCTTCTATTTTTCTTTCTTTTTTAATAGCATTTGAAAGTAGTTCGATATAAATACTTTTACAATCTAACTCTGCTGCTTCATCAATGCATTTAGTAATATCTTGAAATTGTATCCTTACAGGATCGGCATCATTTTGTGCAAATTTACAATCTATATTCCAAACATTCATACCCTCTGGTAAAGTTTTTCTTTTTTCTCTTTTGATATATTTTCTTATATCATTTTTTATAGCTTCAATTACTCTTTCTGCTTCTTTATTGACAGCTGTTAATTCATAGATTTTTTTCACTTAATTCCTTTTATTTCATCTCTTGGCTTATGTAAAATGTACTTACACCTGATTCTTTATCAAAATGTGCACCATCTTTTTTCTTGTAACTATCTAAGATTTCTCTTGCTTTAATATGTGAAATTGCATTTGCAATAATATCTTTTTTGTCTGTTTGTGTTAGGATACTTATTTCTAATGACTTTCTAAATCTTGCAGCTCTATGTCTATCTAAAATAGTATATCTTATAATACTAATATCTCTTTTTTTATCTATAGTAGCCATTTTCTTTACATTCTCAAATCTTAATATTCTATTCCCATGTGATGTTATCTTCATCATAATTGCTTTTTCTATATCTTCTGTATCTTCTATGATGACATATTCAGAACCATTGATAGATACAATATCTTTTGATATTCTTTTAATATCTGTGATAATTGTTTTTTTACCTTTTGCCATAATTATATCCTTATATTTTGTGTATTATATCTAAATTAAAAGTTAATCAACTTTAGTCTATAATCACATTCATAAATCAACACAAAGTTATTAAAATGATACATGAAATCGCTCAATTTATTACAGATACAATTTTCGCTATGGGTTATATAGGCATCTATTTACTTATGCTTATAGAAAGTTCTTTTATACCTTTTCCTAGTGAAATTGTACTGGTACCAGCTGGATACCTTGCATCAAAAGGAAATATGAGTATCTCTTGGATTTTAGTTGCATCATTACTTGGCTCTATTAGTGGAGCATTGATAAACTATTTTTTTGCATTATATGCAGGAAGAAAATTTTTGCTTAAGTATGGGAAATATATTTTAGTATCCCAAGAAACTTTAAATAAGATGGAAATATTCTTTAAAACACATGGTGCAATTTCTACTTTTACAGGTAGACTTATACCTGGCATTCGGCAGCTCATATCAATCCCAGCTGGATTATCAAAAATGAATCTTAAAGTATTTGTATTTTATACTTCACTGGGTGCTTTAATTTGGAGTATTATTTTAGTAGCATTAGGATATATCATAGGTGAAAATCAAGAACTCATTAAGCAATATTTATCTCAAATAGTAATCATAACTTTAGTTATGGTATTTATTATTATAGCTATATATATCTATACTCATAAAAGAAAAAATGCCTGAAATCATTATAAATAGAGAAAAATGCTACGAGTGCTATCGACCAAAAAAAAGTTGCATGTGTGAATATATACAAAAAATTCCAACTAACACAAAATTTGTAATCATTATGCATCCAAAAGAATTCAAAAAAACGAAAAATAATACGGGAAGATTTACTCACCAATCTTTACCAAACTCAAAGATTTACATAGGGATTGATTTTAATAACCATGAAAAAATAAATAATATTATTAATGATAAAAATAATCATTGCTATGTTTTATATCCACATGCAAATAGCATAAAACTCAACCATCAAAGTATACAAAAAGAAAAGAAAAGAAATGTTATCTTTATCATTGATTCTACATGGGCTTGTTCACATAAGATTTTAGCTCTCAGTAAAAATATAAACGCTCTCCAGAAGATAAGTTTTGTACATGACAAATCTTCAGCATATAGGATTAAAACTCAGCCACATAAGTATTGTTTATCTACAATAGAATCTACTTTATGTGTACTCAATCTTTTAAATAAACATCAAATAGAAAATATAAATCAAAGTTCTTTAGATACTTTTTTAAAACCATTTGAAAAAATGGTCAAATATCAGATTGAGTGTGTTCTAAATTCTCCTAGTAAAAATCCAAGATTCTTTAAAAGAGAGGAATAATGCCAAAAGGAATCTAGAGATATAAATATGTATTAACTTTTAAATATAAATCTTTCATCGTCAATCTCTTTTTAATATAATTAGAATTGAAAAAAAGAAAAATTCTATCTAACTAATGGTATACTTATGACTAATGGAACTGTCTAGAATTATTTTTCAAACGCAAAGAGATAAAATCGACATAACATATAACTATCATACAAAAAGGACAATAAATGATAAAAAAAGTGATCTTACTGGTATTGTGTACAACATACTTGTTTTCCAATGGTTTTGCATTAAATAGCAATATAAATAGTTTCGTATTAAATGATCAGTTTGATAAACCTCACACTGTAAATGCTGATACAAAAACTATATTAGTTTCATTTGAGAAATCAACTGGTGAACATGTAAATGAATTTTTAAGTACAAAAGAATCAAATTTCTTAGAAAAAAACAATGCTGTTTTTATAGCAGACATTTCAGGTATGCCTTCAATTATCACTTCACTTTTCGCACTACCTAAAATGAAAAAATACAACTATAATGTTTTACTTATTTATGATGAAGAAGACAAAAGATTTTTACGACAAGAAGAAAGAATCACAGTTTATACTCTTGAAGAGGGTGTAATAAAAAGTATTAGTTATATTCAAAAAGAAGACATACCTACTACATTCTAAAATATGAACTAATCTATACCTCAAAGGCTTGAAGTATAGGTTACTCATCCCAATGTGGATGGATTAAAAATACTTCATTTGATTTTAGATATAAATCCAATAGCTACATAACTATGCTAAAATTTCTTTCATCAAATCAACTCATTAAATATTTATAAGTTTTAAAAATAAATTTTGTTTATTATACTGTCAAAAGTTTTTCATGATATAGTGTAAAAAATATCACAAAGGATGCGCATGTCAAAAATTGGAATCTTGGTTGCTAGTGCAAACAACAACAAAAAACTTGGAGATAAACTTCAAGAATTAGCAACTTTAGAAAATGTAGAATCTGTAGTAATTAATCTAGTAGATTTACATTTACCTTTATACAGTACAGTTGAAGAAGAAAGAAATGGTATTCCTGATGTAGCAAAAGATTTAGCTGAAAAGATTCTATCACTTAAGGCATTTATAATAGTAGCGCCTGAATACAATGGTGTAATGCCTCCTGTACTCAACAATGCCATGGCATGGACTTCAAGAGCAACAGATTGCTGGAGAGATGCTTTTAACGAGAAAATTGTAGGACTAGCAACACATAGTGGAGGTGGTGGAGCAAAAGGTCTACAAGTTATGAGAACTATGTATCAACATCTAGGAGCAAATATCCTAGCAAGAGAACTTCTAACAACTTATGATAAACCATTAAATGAAGAAAATGCAAAACTTATGATTGGGCAGTTAGTTAGGCTTTCAAAAGATTGATGATTAAAAGATTTAGATAAAATTACTCAAAATCATTTTAGCCTCTTTTAATAATACATCTTGTAACATTATTGAAATAATTAAGGTAAAAAATGCAAGCAAAACAATCAGTATTTTTAGCTATATCTTCCCTTTTTTTCTCTATTGCTTTTTTAGCCATTGGATATGGATTGATTATGACTTTTATAGGTGTTTTTCTTAAAGAGCAGGGAACATCTGATATGGTCATTGGACTTATTAATGCTGCATTCTTTTTAGGTGCTATAGCATCTTCTATTTTTAGTCAAAAAATTATCTCTTCTATTGGTCATATACGAAGTTTTGTCACCTTTGCATCTTTAATGGTGATTACATTTTTACTTCATTCTTTGTTTTTAAATGAATTTTTTTGGGCGATTCTTCGACTTATATCTGGATTTGCTTATTATGCTTTATTGATTATTTTAGAGAGTTGGCTCAATGAAAAAAGTTCCAATGAACAAAGAGGACAAATTTTAGCCATATATAGTACAGTTTTTTATCTAGCGACCGCACTTGGACAATTACTATTAAATATCAATGAAGATTTTAAACATATGATTTTTTCTATTGGTGCTATTCTTGTACTTTTTTCTGTGATTTTCATAGCAATGACAAAGATAAAAGAGCCAGTTCTTAAACCATTTAATCGATTTAGTTTTCCAAAGCTTTATAATATAGTGCCATTAGCAGTAACTGGAACTTTTATCAGTGGATTTTTTATTGGTGGATTTTTTACTATGGTTCCTTTGTATATCATAAAAATTTTTGAGTCTAAAGAAGTTTTATCATTGTTTATGACATTTACTCTTTTGGGAGGATTACTTTCGCAATGGCCAATTGGTAAGCTTTCTGATACTTATGGTAGAAGAAGACTTATAGCACTTATGTCACTTTCTACAGCTGCTGTTTCTTTATTATTTATTCTCTTGCCTCCAAGTGAATCAATGATATACATTTTAGGTGTATTATTAGGAGTTAGTATTTTTTGTATATATCCTTTAAGTTTATCCCGTGCGAATGATGTTATCGATGAAAATAAAGATATAGTAGAGATTTCTCGTGCTTTACTTTTCGCATATGGGACAGGTTCTTTTTTTGCACCCTTGATTATTGGATTGGCTTTTACTTTTTTGAATCATCAAGTAATGTTTATGCTTTTTACAATTATGGGAATTTATTTAGCTCTTTATTCATTATCAAAAAAACGAGTAGCTGATGATGACTTGAGTGTCTTTGTTAATGTTCCCCTAGCTTCTAGTATTGTGATGCCAGAAATTGATCCAAGACAAGATCAAGATTGGGTTAATGAACAGCAGAGTACTAACTAGTAAAATCGAAAATTCCTGTTTTCTACTAATCCTTCTAAATTCAATAATCAAACTGGATTAGTAGAACTTGAATCTAGGATAATCATGTCTCAACATCTAGAATCTAATATCTCTCTTAAGCCTTTAATTCTTTTCAAATAACCAGATAATTGTTCTTGAGTACTTGCATATACCTGCTCTTCACTTGAATCTATCATCATATTATTATATTTTGTTATTTCAATTTCATCATCAATTACAATATTTTTGACATTTTGGATATCTCTTGTAATTAGAATTGATAGTTTAGGTGTAATAGGATAATAAAATTCTAATTCGTTTTGTGTTAATTCTTTTTTATTATTTACACCATAGGTATTAATTAATGGTTGATCAGCTGTAATAAATTTTATATTAGTATTATTTGTTAGTAAAATTAATTGATAAGCTTTATCTAAATGTAAACTCATAGCAATATTTGTAGCGTAAATATGAGCCATAATAGGCCAAATTTTTTGCATACCTATATTATCATTTTCAAATGCACGTATAGTTTCATTACGTCTTCGTTTTGTTCGCATATATTGTAATGTAACAAAAAACAAAAATGCTATTCTATCTTCTTTATCATCACTAAAAAAATTTATATTACTTTCTCTAATAAGATATAAATATTTATTCCCTATATTTTCAACCATGGCATGATAATCTTCTGCATAGTTTATTTTTATTTTTTTAAACATATGTTCCACACTATCTTTATTTTCTTTATTTATCATAT
>CAWVZX010000061.1:0-7635 GCA_963934755.1 uncultured Arcobacteraceae bacterium
TAGATGTTTTTATTAGGAACTAAGGCAGCACCCATTAATATCTTTTTCTCTTTATCTACTTCAGCAAGTTTAATTTCATGCTGTTTAGATAACGCAATAAAGTTTTCTTCTATTGCTGGTTCATCTACAATAGAAATAGCTTCTATGCCAGATAATTCTTGTTCCTCGTCTATAATTAGTTCTACTATTTTCATATTGAATTTATTTATATAATTAACCTATTGTTGCTGTTGTGTTTATTTTTCTATCTAATTCCTGAGCTGATGATATGTCTCCACTTACAACATAAGCTCTTAATGCACCACCAAATTGATTGTTAACCGCTCCTGCTAACTGACTTCCTACGCCTTGCCCTACTACATTAAAGTCAGGTGCTTGAACTTCTGCTCCATCTCCTCCTTCGCCAGCTGCACTAACTGAAGTTGACATAGATGATTTGCTTTTAATTGCATTAATACCGCCTGCTGCTGCCGCCACTATTCCAGCAATATTAACTCCTGCACTAATATTATTAGACAATCTTCTTGCTCTACCTGTAGGAATAGCTGTTACATCACCTAACATTGATCTAGCTTTTGCAGCTGCACTAATAACTTGGTTTGTTTCTTTAGTTTTTAATATTACCTTAGCAATAGCTGATGCTTTTTCTGTTATAATTGCTGCTATTTTAAAATTATCATCTATAGAACCTAAAGCACTAAGTCCTTTGCTTAAAGAATCTAAAGAATTAAAATAACTTTCTCTTATTTTTAACCTTGCCTGAGTTTCTGTTTTTTCAGCTAATGTTAATGCTTTCTGTCTTTTTTTATTCTTTCTGTCTAAGTCATCAAATCTTTTATTTCTTTCTCGCAAACCTTCATCAAGAGCTTCCATAGCCATAATCTGCTGAGCAGTATAACCTTGTAAATACAATTCATTAGTTTCTAATCCAAATCTAAATGTCTCTAATAACTCTACAACACTTTTTTTACCTACATCTCCTTGTCTTTTTATGTTTTTATATAATTCATTTAACTCTTCTTCTATAATTCTAGAAGCTAAAATTGCTTCAGTGGTCATTAAACTAAATTCTGCTGCTATTGTTTCAGCATCTGTTCCAATAAATTCTTTTGCACCAGCTTTTCTTTCTCTAATTCTTGCATCTACATCCATTCCTTGTTGTTCAAGGAACTTTTTCATTGCTTTTGTTTTTTCCTCTTCATCTTCTATTTCACTAATTCTTCTTACGGTTGCCGCATCTGATAATATTTCACTATTTTCTTCGACTAATCTATCAATTTCAATTCTTGTAGCTTGAGATAAAGCATATTCATTAATTTTTTCCCTTACCTTGTCTAAATTCTCTCCGTATTTAAAATCTTCTGCTGTTAGGTTTGGTATTTGACTTATTAATTCATTTGTTAAATTTAATCTTGTCTCTTCATTTGTATTTATATTTTCAATTACATCAGCATATTTTTGAGCTTGAAATATTTTAGTTCCTAAATCATCAAGAGATTTGTTTAACTCTTCTTGTGCTTTTGCTGCTTTTTTCATTTCTTCAGTCATACCAGTAAAGAAGTCATATATCTTTGGACCAAATGCAATTAAAAGTTGAATACCTATTAATAAACCACCAACACCCCATAAAGATTTAAGTAATTGTTTAAATGAAGCTACAACACCGTCATTTGTTTCTATAAAAGAACCGAATAAACTTACTATTTGACCTAAGTTATTTGCCATTGCAGTAAATCCATAAGAAGCATCCGATGCTAATCGACCAGTTTCTAAAAGTATTGCGTTATTTAATCCAGATTGTGCTCTTGCATTTCCTGTTGCTTCAGCTACATCTACCTGTTTTATTGCTTGCTTTTTAAGAGAGTCAGTATATAATTTATTTGATATTATAGCTTTTTGTTGAGCAATATATTGTTTCTCTTGCTCTACAGTCATCTTTTTAAACTCACCAGTAGTTTTGCCTAAAGCATTACCAATTTTCTTATTTGAAGCACTTGCCTTGTCATCAAGTATTACTTGAATTAATATTTTCTTAGTTGCCATTTCTTAATCTTTTAAGTTGTTCTTTCATCTGATCAAAATCTTTTACTCCTGCATATTTACCTTTTGCAATCTCTACATTTTCGCTTACACCGTACCAGTGATCTGCATTTAATAAGTCAAGTATATTTTTTATCATGGTGTGTATGGTGGTATATAATTATCTACTACATTAAGCAATTCTAATTCACTTAATTCTGTTTTAAGGTTTGTCTTTATAGAGTTTATTATAAAAACTTGGTTGTTTATTATTAAACGATCATTTAATCTGAGATTTATTAGAACCTCCATAGTTAAATGTGCTTTTACTTTATACATTCTTTTCTTTATATCAAACAAAGAGCTTACATAACTTGTATAGAACTTCTTAAACAAAGAGTTTGTGCTTATATCATAATTTGTTAAATTCCATTCATCAATTTCATCATCAAAATTTATTGTGTAAGATGGTGCTGTAGATGTAGTGCCAGATTCATTTGTATTTGAAGGTTTGTAATATTGTGTTATTTCTATAGGAGTGCCATCTGAAATCCATTTAATTCCTTTATTAGATGATATTCCTGTAATTTGCACTGCATTAAATATTAAAGGTTTTGTTAGAACTGGAGAATAATTACCTGTGTTTGGAGTTACGTCTGTTTTAGATTCAAAGTCACCATCTGCTGAATAACCCCACATTATATCTGTTATGTATGGACTTGGAGATGTTACGTCTCCATAAGGACTAATTCTTCCAATATTGTAGTTTTCTCCACTTTCCATAATATCTATACTTAAAGAAATAGTAGTGTTACTATCTATAGATAATACAATGGCACTGGTATTGTCTGTTGTATTATTAACAACATCTCCTACTAAAATAGTAGTTGTAAAGGTTTTTGTACTATCAACAAGCTTGTTTGCTGTAGTTGAAGTTGTAGTACCAGAAACTTTTGGAGTGTTTGATTTATTTTTATCAATTATTCTTTCATATTTCATGTGTTCAAAAGGCACTTCTACATCATAAATTTCTCCTTCAACCTTGCCTTCAATCTTCACACTTTCATCGCCAAATATATCATTGAATTGTTCTTGATGATTTATAGAAAGCAATGTGCTTGGTTCTTTATATTTAAAATCTATACCTATATAATTTATTGGAGCATCTACAGTGACTTTAGAAGTGTCTATCATACTGCTAATATCATAACTTCCTTGAGAAGAATTATTAACTGCATCAGCATAAAAACTATCTAAAGTATCTACATATATTTTTCCATAATCAGAATCATTTACATCTTCAATATAATATGCTGTTAAATTAAACATCTTAAATAACCCTGTAAGAAAATCTATAACTTTTATTTTAGGAACATTGTCGGTTATTATTATTTCACTTGTTGTATTTATTACTCCTCCTACATTAAAAACTGCTGTGTTTGTTCCAGTAGGAATTTGTGTAGCTGGATTTAATATGTATTCAGTCATATCTAAACTTGGCGTAAAAGACAATATTTCTTCTGATTCTACAATCCATTTAATTTGATAGTTAACTAGATTAAATGATGAAATTAATTGTACAGTCATACTTCTTGATGCTCCTGCACCTGTAGCTAGTTGAGCTATAGTATTACCAGTAACATAATCAATAGCTTTTACAGAATAAGGTACGTTTTGATTTGATCCTGTTGTAGTTATTGTTAATTCTGCATCATATCTCCTAGTGTGTCCTGATGTTGATACTGTCCAAGTGTCTCCACTTATATTAAACCCTAAATCGCCAGAAACAAAACTCCAAGAGCTACATATACGACTTCTAACTATATCTTCATTTACATCTCCACCTACAGGTCCTTTGTTTCTACTTAACCAAAGAAATAAATTTTTAAAAGGATTACCAGCAGTTTCATTAAAGAAATCTCTACTAAAAACAACATTAGAAGAATAATTGTTAGCTATAGTATATTTGTTTTCAATAGCTTCTATAATAGTAAAACATTTAATAGCTGGCTTTAAATCATCAAAAGCTAATCCAATATTATTTTGTGTTGTGTTATGATATAAATTACCATCATAGTTAGGACTAGATTGAGCGGAATCATAATAAAATCTTTTAGTATGCGATATTAAAGGATATATTATTTTGCCAGAAGATAAACCTGTTTGCAATCCATTTTTTACATTTGCACTTGTATAATCATGTGTGTAATTGTCTAATTGACCTAAATCACTTAATTCATCATCTCCTAATAAATCTTTTAAATTAACAATATTGCCATAAAAAACAAGTTTATATGAAAAGGGTTGTCCGTTTCTTAAATCAACAGATTGTAATTGTACTTTTCCTTTCTTAAACGGAGAGTAATCTATCTCTAATAAAGCATCTTTTTTTATTCTATTGTCAAAACCATTATCAATATTATAATTATACCAGTGTTCAAATACTTTATTGTTCTCTTTAGATGCTGGAACTGTAAATGTTTGAGTAAAGTCAGTAAATACTTTAGAAATATCTCTAGCATCCTGTATTTTAGATGTAATAGTAATGCTTTCATCATTAAACATTTCTGTTTGTTGATAATTACCATCATTGTCTTTTATGTATAATATAACTTGTCTCACTATATAATGTTGTTTATTTTATCAAAGGCATAGTCAAATGATATTGTATAGCTTATTAATTTATCATTTACTGACTTCTTAAACTTTAACGTATTAGATTTTAGATTTATAGGCAATGTGCTACTACCATCATAAATCCACACTTGTTCTGATAACAACATTTGTCTTACAACCTCGTTAAACGATTCATTATAAAAACCAGAGTTTATTGTAATAGATTCTTTTCCGTTAGATGTAAACTTTTTCTCTTGATGTTTAGTAAGTGCATAAGTTGGTTGACCACCATTATTATCAAAATCAATCATGTTATTTTTAAACGTCTCAGATTTAATATTTATATCTGTCATTGACTTCTTGAAGAACCACATATTTTGTAGTGCACCATATTTATTATAAAATACAATACTTAATGGAGTATATTTAGGTTCACAAACTTTAGTAAGTGTAATTACTGTGTTTGTAGAATATGAAGAATTTGTACTAACTAAAGTAAGTAATGAATTGTCAACTAAATCTGCTGTACCTGTAATAAGTAAGTATTGTATTTTTTGATTAGTATTGCCATTGTCTAATACGGTTATTGAAGAGCTACCAGAGTTCCAAGTATTATAATCATTTTCCCAAAACAAATTAGCTTCATCCCATTTAACTGTAGTACCAGTAACTGTTGGAGTTAATGTAGCTGTTATAGTTGCTGCTTCTGCATATACAGGTATTCTTATATCTTGTCCATCACTATAATAAACTGTAGTGTTGTTTTGTAATAGCATTGGAGTTGTATATTCTACACTTCTTGGATTTATACCATTTTCAAAATAACCATAACCATCAATAGCTAAAAAGGTTTCTGTAGTATTTGATATGCTTGCGTTTTGATCATTATATATAGTAATAACCGCATCAACCCAAAGAGAATCCGTAGAATAGTTGCCATATTCAGTTATCATATAATCTCTTATAAGCTTACTAAACTCATAAGTTACATAGTTATTAGTTCCGACTTCTTCTTTTGTTAAAGTATATCTTAAATGAGAAGCAGCTCTATCTGCATATACACCTTGCCATATATATAATTCTAGTTTTACTGAATGTAAATTAGCATTAGTTATTTTTTTATAAAATGGTGACCTAGTATTTATTATCGTTGACATTATTGTATTGTTTTTGTTTCTATAGTGTAAGTGTCTTTATCTTTTTTCTTATAACCTAATTTTAATAATACATTATCAATGTCTGATTCTATATCTAATCCTATTGGAGCTTCTATATTTTTTAATTCTTTTATCTTTGAATTTATAATATCCGTTAAAAAGTTAGTTGGCTTAATACCATTAATTTTTAATGATTTACTTATTAAACTAGCTATTCTGTCAACCTTTTTTGTATTACTCAAATCAACTATTTTACCATTTAAATCTTTAAATCCATTTTTATTTTTAATCCACTGTATCAATTTACCTTTAGATACAGAAGTATTTTTTGTTCCTTCGTCTATTTTCTCTCCGTAAGAATTACCTTCAAGATTTAATTGTAAAATATTATCTGTATCTTTTTCTACAATCTTTAAACTCTGTTGTAAACTACCAGATGCAGTAATACTAGAAGTTACTGATTGTGAATTATATTTTCTAACCCTATCTTTTCTGTTTAGTTCTTTTACAGAAATATCTATTAAACTTTGTGTATATTGTTTTAGGTATTTTTTTGTATTTTCTAATCTAAAACTCATTAGCAAGCAGATTGACCGTTAGCATTAATATCTGATATTTGATTGTTAGCAACAGTTATAGATATATCTAAACTCCAACCAGCAAGCAAGTTTTCAAACCTGTCTTCAAACATATTTGCAGTATAATCAGTATCTATCTGATATAAATCAGAAAAGAGCTCTCCTCTTCTTAGTGCAGATTGTAATCCGTTTATTACAGCAAACTGACTGTTAAGTACATCTTGCTTATTGTTTATGTCATGAAAGTAATTATTCAAATCCTTTACATCTTCTTTAGTTTCGTTTACAATATCCATACAAACAATTTGCATATTGAATTGAACTACATGATCTTGAAATGTACATCCATTTACAATTATGTGTGACAATGGAAATATAGTTTGCTTGGCTAAATCAACTTCCATTATATCACCAAAAGTAACTGAGTTAACATTTGTGTTACCTTGAAGGTATGTTTTAAGTTTATCTAGTATGTCGTAAAAACCTGTCATCTTTTATATGCTTTTTTTAATTCTTGTTGTTCTATGTCTATTTTCTCTTTTTCAAATGCTAGATAATTTAAACACTGGTAGAGTGGTAATTCGGTAACTGTATCAAAGTTTCTGACATCTCCTTTAGCGAGTGCATAAATTGATTGATACCAACCCCATTTTTTTGCAAATGTTGATCTAGCATCTGCATATCCTCTTTCCTCAGGTTCTGTTCCAAATATTTCGGTATAGCTTCTAGTAATTCCTTGCCTAAACTGTAAAAAAAAACCATTGAACTTATTGCCACATCTAAAGGCATATTTTTCATTAACTCTTGTATTTCTTCATTTACCTTGTATGGTGCAATTTCATACTTATCTTCTGCCTTAAAATTAACAGGTCGATACAATACAGCCATTGCTTTATGTGTTTTTTGCCAATCAGAAATGTTTGTTTCTATATCTACATATTCACCAAGTGTAATATTATCAAGCTTAGGTATAAATCCCATATCTACATCAAGCAAATCAAACCTTTGTATTAATTTAGGTTTCTCTTCAAACGCTTTGTTTAATATTTCTAATATTTTATTATATTCTTTAAGTGGAATCTTACTTACATCCTTTAACGATACATTGCAGAATATTTCTACAAGTTTCATGTTCAAGAAATCATTTATTTTTTCTTCGTCTTCATCATCTTCAGTTTTGTTCTGCTCTATGATCTTCATATACTTTTGGTATTGCCAAAGTTTAATGTCAGATAGAGTTGTTGGTACTTCTAATTCGATTTGTT
>CAWVZX010000062.1:0-7461 GCA_963934755.1 uncultured Arcobacteraceae bacterium
TAGACTTTTTGCGATTGCTAGTGATATTATTGCACTTGCTGCAAAAAGAGAACTTATCAAAGGTATATATATAGATACCACAAAAGAAGAAATAAAGATTTTACAACATCAAGCTGGTTTCGAATATACGAAAGACCAAACACGAAGTGTAAAAGAATTTCTGGCAGATATGAATTCTGGTTTAGTTATGGATAGACTTTTAAGTGGAGATGTTGGATTTGGTAAAACAGAAGTTGCTATAAATGGTATGCTGGCTGTTTTATTAAATGGATACCAGACATTATTTGTATGCCCAACGACGCTTTTATCTTCTCAGCATTATGACGGTATTAAAAAAAGATTAGAACCATTTGGATTTAAAGTAGCAAAGATAGATGGAAGAACATCAACAAAAGATAGAACAATACTAAAAAAATCACTTGAAGATGGAACTATCGATGTGGTAGTAGGAACACATGCTCTTTTAAATGTACAATGTAAAAATTTAGGTTTAGTCATCATAGATGAAGAACATAAATTTGGGGTAAAACAAAAAGAGAAACTAAAAGATATAAGAAGTGATGTACATATATTTTCTATGAGTGCGACACCAATACCTAGAACTCTTAATCTCGCACTATCAAAGATAAAAGGAATGAGTTCTTTACTTACACCACCTAGTGAAAGATTAGGAGTACGAAGTTTCGTCAAAGAATATGATGAAAAACTTATCAAAGAGATTATTTTAAGAGAGAAAAGAAGAGGTGGACAACTATTTTATATCTATAATAATATTGCTACTATTGAGATAAAAAAAAGAGATCTTATCGATATGATGCCAAATTTAAAAATTGCTGTTATGCACTCAAAAATTACACCAAAACAAAGTGAAGAAACTTTAGAAATGTTTTCAAATGGTAAAGTAGATGTATTGCTTGCTACTAGTATTGTAGAATCAGGTCTTCACTTGCCAAATGCAAATAGTATCATCATAGATGGAGCAGATAGATTTGGAATCGCTGATTTACATCAGTTAAGAGGAAGAGTTGGTCGTGGTAGTAAAGAAGGCTTTTGTTATTTTGTAGTGAAAGACAAAAAAGAAATTACTAAAGATGCTATAAGAAGGCTAATAGCTTTAGAATCTAATTCTTATTTAGGAAGTGGTACTGCTTTAGCACATCAGGATTTAGAAATAAGAGGTGGTGGAAATATTATTGGGGAAGCCCAAAGTGGACATATAAAACAAATAGGCTATGGTTTATATTTAAAAATGCTGGAAGAGGCTATCGCTATTTTAAGTGGTGAAGTTCAAGAAGAAGAGAAAAGTGTCGATATCAAACTAAGTATTAGTGCTTTTATATCTAGTGAGTATATAAGTGAAGATAGAGTTAGATTAGAGTTGTATAGAAGACTTAGTATGTGTGTACAAAAAAAAGATGTATATGAGATACAAGATGAGATGGAAGATAGATTTGGTAGGTTAGATTTACCAACAAAACAATTTATAGAATTGATTATAATAAAAATAAATGCTTTAGAGAAAAAAATAAAAACTATTAGTAATTATGATATAAATATAACAATAGTGTATAATGATGAAACAAAAGAAACTATAAAATCACATAGTAGAGATGATGATGATCTCATAAATGCAACGATGAAATATTTAACTAAAAAAAAGATATAATAGATATAAATAATAACAAAATAGGAAAATATTTATGAATTTGGAAAGTCAAGATATAAAACAACAAAAACTAAATGAATTAAAAAATATCTTTCCTGAAATATTTCAAGATGAGACTATAGACTATGATAAATTAAAAACTATACTAGATGATACTATTGAAGAGTCTAAAATGGAACATTATAGTTTTAATTGGAATGGTAAAAAAGATTGTTATAAGACTATAAAAGCAAAAACTAACTCAACTCTTAAAGTAGATAATGATAAAAACATTCCTGATGGAAACAATGTTTTCATAGAGGGTGATAATCTTGAAGTCCTTAAACTTCTACAACACTCATATCATAAAAAAGTAAAGATGATATATATCGACCCACCTTATAATAAAGATAAAGATTTTGTATATAAAGATACTTGGAGTGATACAATACTTAACTATAAAATCCAAACAGACCAGTTAAGAGAAGAGGGCTACACAAGTTCTAAAACTTCAAGTACAGGAAGACGACATTCAAACTGGTTAAATATGATATATCCACGACTTTGGTTAAGTAGAAATCTACTTAAAGATGATGGCGTTATATTTGTAAGTATAGATGATGATGAGGTTCATAATTTGCGTAAAGTTATGGATGAGATTTATGGAGAAGAGAATTTTGTAGCTGAATTTATTTGGGAAAAGAAAAAAAAGCCCTCTTTTTTACATAAGAATGTTGGGAAAATAAATGAATATATTTTATGCTATGTAAAAAATAAAGATCAAACATTTCCATTTTCTATTGAAACAACCGAAGCAAATAAAAAATATCCAATAAATAATGCAGGAAATAGTAATTCTGAATTATTATTTCCTGCAAAAAGTATAAACTTTACTATGAGTGACTGCATTATTGAACCTCAAAATATGTCTGAAGGAAATATTAAAACAGAATTATTAACAAGATTAATTATAAAAAATAATACAAATGAAAATGATTTCATTTTAAAAGGTGAATGGAGATATTCTCAAAATAAAATTAATGAAATATTAAACAATAAAGAAACTATTTTAATTAGTAAAATACCTTTTAGACCAAATCATATTAAAGATGGTGGTGAAATAAAAAAGATGAAAAATACTTTTTCCCCATTTCATTATGATATGGAAACTAATGAAGATGCAACAGAACAAATACGAAGTTTATTAGGCGGTGACTTTTTTGATACACCTAAGCCTGTTAAATTAATAAAAACTTTAATAAAAGCTATTACATATAATAGTAAAGATAATATTATCCTAGATTTTTTCGCAGGAAGTGGAACAACTGCTCATGCTGTTATTGACTTAAATAAAGAAGATGGTGGTAATAGAAAATATATCTTAGTACAACTTCCTGAAGCTGTGAGTGAAAAAAGTGAAGCATTTAAAAATGGCTATAAAAAAATAAGTGATATTACAAAAGAGAGAATAAAAAGAGTTATAACAAAACTAGACTATAAAGATGGTTTTAAATCTTTTTATCTTGATGATTCAAACTTCCAAGTTTTTAAAGAGGTTAAGAAAAGACCAAATGAGAGTTTTGAAGATATAGAAAAACTACTGAAAATGAGTATCTTTCATGAAAATATTTTAACACAAGGTGCTAAAAAATTAGATTTAGTTTATGAAGTTGGACTTAAAAATGGTTTTTCTTTAAGTGCTAGTTATGAAGAGATAAAAACGGAAAAGTATAATTTTATACGAATTTTTGAAGAAGATAGAGAGTTTTGGTTTTGTTTTGATAAAGAGATAGAAAATGACATCATAAAAGATATACCTGCTGATGCAAAACTTATTTGTTATGAAAAATCACTAAGCGATAGTGTTAAGTTAAATTTACATACAAATGTTGATTTAGAGACTTTGTAATGATAAAAGAATATCCAAAAACTACAAAAGATTGGTTAAAGTATTTAACTATTGATAGCTATTATACACTTCTTGAGATTGAGTATCGAAAAGATATTATTGAAAAAACAGGTTGCGATTATATTGAAATAAACTCCAAAATATTAGAATATAGAAAAAAAAATATGATTAGTATCTGGAACTTTGAAGATAAGAGATTTAACATAACAGATACTTTTAAACTTAGAAAAAACATAGAAACAATAAGAGAGTTTTGGAAAAGTTTTGAATATAATTTTCAAGATAAATTTGGATTTGAGTTATTAAGAGAAACATTAATTGAAGAAGGGTTTTACTCCTCCACCATTGAGGGTGCACATAGTACTGTAAAAAGAGCAAAAACTTTAGCAAGTGGTAAATCAGAACCAAAAAATAAAAGTGAATCTATGGTGTTTAATAATTATAAAGCATTACAATACTTAGAAACTAAAACAGACAGTATTTCTAATGAACTTATTTATTCTGTACATAAAATGACTGTTGCAGATACTCTAGAAAAAGATTATAATATTGGCTGTTATAGAACAGAAGCAAATGAAATAATTAATGCAGGTGGGAAAACTATATTTTCACCAATTGCAAATATTGGTAAAATGACTTTAATGATAAAAAGCTTATTAGCATTTTTAAAAGATGATGAATTTTCTAAACCAATAGAAAATATTTATAAATCTATAGCTTTTCATTTTTTATTTGCGTTTATTCATCCATTTGATGATGGCAATGGCCGAACGGTAAGAATACTTTTTACTTATTTGCTAAAGTCATATGGATATGATATGTTTTATTATATTTCATTATCTGAAATAATAAATAGAAAAAAAGCAAAAGATTATTATCAAGCTTTTTTAGATGTTGAACGCAATAATAATACAAATGACTTTGATATGACTTACTTTTTTTATTATATGAGTAATGTAATGATTGAGGGATTAAAACTTTTAAAACATAGAATAAACACGCATTTACGAGAAGATGTAATTAATCAAATAGCAAAAGATAGAAATATTGATTTAACACCTAGGCAAGAACGAATTATAAAAGTACTAGCCAATAAAAATAATACATTTATGATTACTAGTAGAGAGTTATCTGGTAAATTTCATGTAAGTGAAAGAACTATACAAAAAGACTTAAAATTACTGATTGACTTTAATCTTATTGAAATAGTTAAGGCTATTAAAGATAAAAGAAAAAATTATTTTAGATTGAAAGTTGATTTATAGTGCAAATAAAATACATAACTCAACAGCATCAAACAAAAGCTATAAATTCTATTTTATATTTGTTTCAAGGGCAAATAAAACAAACAAGCGATTATGATATATTTGATGGTGAAGCAGTTTGTGCTAATAATATTAGTATAGATAATGATGATATTTTAGAAAATTTAAAAGCTATTCAAAATAACAATGAGGTAAAAGAAAAAACTACTTCATTAAATACTTTAGATTTTTCTATTGAGATGGAAACAGGTACTGGAAAAACATATGTTTATATCAAAACTATTTTAGAATTATTTTCTAAATATGGTTGGAATAAATATATAATAATCACTCCATCTATTGCTATAAAAGAGGGAGTTTTAAACTCTTTAAATAGTATGCAAAAACATTTTAAAAATGAGTTTAATTTTCCTTATGAGTATTTTGAATACGACTCTGGACGGCTTGGAACTTTAAAACATTTTGTAAGAGATGATACTCTTAACATTATGATTATGACAATAGATAGTTTTAAAAGAGCTAATACAATTTTAAATCAACCACAAGAGGGCTTTATTGGAATGCCAAAAGAGAGTTTACAAAAAACAAATCCAATTCTGATACTTGATGAACCACAAAATATGGAAAGTGATTTGAGTAAAACTTCTATAAGTGAATTAAATCCACTCTTTACACTTAGATTTTCTGCTACTCATAAACACTATTATAATCTTTTGTATTCACTTACTCCTAAACAATCCTTACAGCAAGGACTGGTAAAACAAATAGATGTATGGGCTATGAGTGAAAACCAAACTATAAATGATGTCTATATAAATGTATTAAAAATAGAGATAGACAAAAAATCTAAAAGACCAGTAGCATCTTTAGAGTTAGTTGCTAAAAATAAAGATGAGTTTGTCAAAAAAATTATTAAAATTAAAGGCAATGACAGTTTAAAAGAGAAAACTAAAAATGATATATATACTGGGTTCATAGTTGATGAAATTAATTTTAGAGATATGTTTATTCAATTTGAAAATGGATTAAAATTAGAATTAAATCAGATAAATGGAAAAGTAAAAAAACAAATACAACAGATGCAAATAACTGATGCTATAAAACTTCATATGGAAAAGTTTGAAGAGTTAAAACAAAAAGGTATAAAAGTACTAAGTTTGTTTTTTATAGATAGAATTTCTAATTTTTTAAGCAGTGAAGATGGTTGGATGGAAGATTGGTTTTGTAGCGAATTTGATAGAATAAAAGTAAACTTTGATAGCTTTCAAGGTATAGATTCAAAAGAAGTTTATAGTTACTATTTTGCCAAAAGAAAAGCTGGTTTTGTAGATGAATTAAAAAACAATGATAGTGATAGAAAACTACAAAAAGAAACTTATGATTTGATTATGAAGAGTAAGGAAAAACTTTTGAGTTTTGAAGAAAAAACAAGTTTTATATTTTCTCATAGTGCATTAAAAGAGGGATGGGACAATCCTAATGTATTCTTTATAACAACTTTAAATGATACAAAATCACAAATGAAAAAAAGACAAATTTTAGGTCGTGGTGTACGACTTGCAGTTGATAAGTATGGTCAAAGAGTTGAAGATAAAAATATCAATAGATTAACGGTAATTGTAAATGAAAGTTTTGAAGAGTTTGCTAGAGAGCTACAAATTGAAAATGATACAAGTGGTGTAAGTAGTGGTGGTTTGAATAATGCTAAAAAAGATAAAATAAAATCTAATATAAAGCTTGACTGGTTAGAACAAAATAAAGAGTTTGAAGAATTATGGGGTAAAATAAAAGCCAAAACTATTTTTGAACTTACTTTAGATACAGTTGAGTATAAAATACAAGTGATTAAAAAAATAAATAGTATAGAAACTAGAGAAAAAAAGATATTAAAACAGTTTGGTAATGTAGAAGATGGATATATAAGTGATGAAAAAAATAGTTCGTTAAATTTCGAGGAGACTTTACCAAATATTATAAATCTAATTGAAAAAAATATTGGAATTTCTAGAAAAACTATCATTGAAATTTTAGATGAAGTTGATTTGAAACCATTTATAAAAAATAGTGATGAGTATATCAAATTAGCATTAGAAAAATTTGATGATGCAAAACATGATATGCTAATAGATGGGATTAAATATCAAGAAGATGGAGATTATTATGAATTTAAAAATATATTTCCAAATGAGCAGGTTGGATATGATTTAGAAAAATGTTCTAATGGACTTTATGACTATGAACAATGGGATTCAGATATAGAAAAGAAATTTATAAATTGTGCAGATACAAATTTTAAATTTTTTACTAAATTACCAACTAGATTTAAAATAAAAACTCCACTTGGTAATTATAGCCCAGATTTTGCTGTTATTAAATTTGATAATAGTGAGGGAAGTTTTATCGTTGAAACAAAAGGTAGCGATAAGGATAGAGATTTAAGAGGTGTGGAAGCTTGGAAAATAGCTTATGCAAAAAAACATTTTGACTTGTTAGGTATAAAGTATAAAAATAAAATAAAGAATTGTAATCAATTATAATGATATTTGACATAGTAATAATAGGAGCAGGGGCAAGTGGTCTTATGGCGGCAACTCGATTTAAAAATGAAACAGTTTGTATTATTGATTCAAATGATAAAATAG
>CAWVZX010000063.1:0-7460 GCA_963934755.1 uncultured Arcobacteraceae bacterium
GTGGTGATACAAAAAGTTTAGTACTCTTAGATATGCTAGCACAAGGTAAAATGCTTCGTTCGAAACTTATTTTAAAAATTGCTGGAACCAATGATGACTCAGTAAAATTATGTGCAGTAGTAGAGATGATACATGCAGCATCACTATTACATGATGATGTAATAGACGAATCAGATACAAGAAGAGGAAAACCCTCTATTAATAATTTATTTGATAACAAAACTTCGATCATGTTTGGCGATGTATTATATTCTAAATCATTTGCTCAACTATCCCAAATGGATAAAAAAATATCCTATACTATTTCAAATGCAGTAACATTATTAAGTATAGGTGAGATGATTGATGTAGACTTAACAAACAATTTTAATAAATCGTATGATAAATACTTTGATATGATTTATAAAAAAACAGCATCACTTATCGAAGCTAGTGCTAAAGCTGCTGCATTGCTCTGTGGTAAAGATGAGATTGCTTTTGCTTTATATGGTAAAAATCTTGGACTTGCATTTCAAATGATTGATGATATTTTAGACATCACGCAAGATAGTACTACTTTAGGAAAACCAGCGATGCTTGACTTTGTTGAAGGTAAAGTTACTATTCCCTATTTACTTTTACATGAAAGAATTGAAGATAAAGAAAAATTAAAATCATTATATAAAAAACCATTAAACACCAAAGAACAGCAGTGGATTAAAGATGAAATGATTAAAAATGATGTTTTAATTGATAGTATACTCCAAGCTCAAAAATTAGGCGTTGAAGCAGTTGAAGCTATCAAAGCCTATGAAAGTGAAGAGCTCAAGAATATAATGAATCAAATGATAAATAGAGAATTTTAAGCTTCAATCTCTTCACTTCAAAATTAAATCTTGGCTTTCTTATTATTTTCAATTGCCAATAAAACACCATCCCAGAATTTAATTCGAGCTTTTATTGCATCCAGTGCAGCTTTTTCTGCTTGTGCTATTTTAGTTGTATCATCTTCACATAATAATTCCAACATTTGCATAGACATTGGACCATGTCGATCTCCATCAAGTTCGATGTGACGGTCTAAATAGTAGTGAAATACACTAGCTTCTTCTCTTGAAATATTCATTTTTTCAAGAAGGTCACGAAACATTTCTGGTATTATATGTTCTCTACCTAATGCAAATGCGGCCGCTATAACATGTGGTTTATCACTATTGATAAAACTAAATGTTGTTTCCATAAACTCTTTTGCAGGAGAAGGTATTGGTGTTGTTTGTTGTGCTTGACTAAAAGAGTCAGAAGCAACTTTAGAAACAAACTCTCTAATAAGTTGACTACTTCCAACTTTAACTTCTTCCATAGCACGTGTATAGAGGTTAAAATGGCTTGTGTATGTTGTTGATTGATTTTTACGTGGAATATCTTCATCGGATTCTTCTCCAAGAACGATTTCATTAATAAAGCGTTGCACTTGGGCATCTTTAGAGGGAAGCCATGGTGTTTGTGCAGGAGTAATGTGATTTTGTAAATATTTTACTAGGGACATAAAATCCCAAACAGAATAGATATGATGTTGCATAAAGATTGTTAAATCATTCATATCTGTAACAGCAGCATAAACTGGGTGATTTGCAAGTTCTTTTCGTAATTTTTTTATATTTTCAAGTGGAAAAGTTATCAATGTATAATCCTTATTTTTATGAAAGTATTGTATATGAAAGACATGAAAATATAATTAAATTTTTCTTTCTTTCATTTAGGTTTATATTCTCTTAATAAAACGAAAGTAATTACTGCTTAAGAACGAGAAGTTAATAAGGTAGATGTTTTTTGTTATAAATACAAGAAGAAGTACCCAATTAGTACTTTCTTTTAAAGTTTTTTATAGTAAAGTTTATATATTAAATATATATAACTGTTTGCTAACTAAAAATTAGGGGAAACATATGCATCAAAATAATCATGAAAAAAAAAGTTCTCATGAAGATAGATTTTCTTTTGACTACTTTCTATACACTAATATTACTTTGTCAATTATTTTATACCTTATCTTCTGGAAATATCCTACAATTATTTTAGATATAAATTGGCTAAATATTCTAGCACAATCAGTTTATGAACTATTAAATATAATATGGTGGGGAGTTCTTATTGGTATAATAATGGTTGGTATTTTGTCTAAAGTACCAAAAGAATTTGTCATTAGTATTTTGGGAAATTCAGAGAGCATAAATGGAAAAATACGAGCTACGATTGGAGGTGTTTTACTAGATTTATGTTCACATGGGATATTGATGGTGGCTAGTCAACTTTATAAAAGAGGAGTCTCTACTGGCCAAGTAATATCATTTTTGATTGCTAGTCCTTGGAATTCATTTCCTTTAACAATAATTTTAATATCATTAATAGGTTGGTTTTGGACATTATCTTTTATCTTATTTTCAATGATAATTGCTATTATTACAGGTATATTATTTGATAAATTGGTATCAAAAGGTATTCTTCCTGATAATCCTAATACAATAATTTTACCAGATGATTTTAATTTTTATCAAGAAGCGAAAATTAAATTAAAAGCAAACAAATATAATACTAACTTTTTTCTAGAAATGTTTATAAATGGTATAAAAGAATCCCGCATGATAATCAAGTGGATTTTATTTGGAGTATTATTAACAGGTCTTCTTAGGGCATTTATAGAAGCAGATGATTTTCAGATGATTTTTGGTCCAACTCTTGCTGGATTGGGTCTAACTATTATTGTTGCAACGATAATAGAAGTATGTTCAGAAGGATCTACTCCAATTGCTGCTGATATTTTAAATAGAGCAAAGGCCCCTGGAAATAGTTTTGCATTTTTGATGACTGGAGTTTCTACAGACTATACTGAAATGATTATTTTAAAAGAAACTACTAAATCTTGGAAAATAGCATTCTTTTTACCCTTACTTACTCTTCCACAAATAATAATTATTGCATTGTTAATTAATTATTATTATGTATGAAAATACTTGGTGCAAATAATATCAAAGCAAGAAAGTTGTATAATCATAATCATATACTTGCATTACAATTAATAAGTAATGGTGCTGATACAAAATTTATTGTTTTATAAATAGTTTAGATAAAGGATTTGTAACTTTGGAATATTTAGTTATTAGTTTTACTCATAAAAATACTGATATAGCTACAAGAGAAAAAATAGCTTTTAATAATGATGTAGAAAAAGAAGCATTTTTAAAAAAAATATTATCAACAGAAGTTATAAATGAAGCAATATTATTATCTACTTGTAATAGAATAGAATTATTAATAAGTACTAATAATTGCAAAGAATCCAGAAAAATTGCAATAGATAATTTTGCACATCATTCTTTGTTGTCTACTGATGAACTTTTTAATAGAGCTGATGTATATGATAATGAAAGTGCAATTCATCATATTTTTACAGTTGCTTCTTCATTGGATTCTTTGGTTGTTGGTGAAACACAAATTGCTGGACAGTTAAAAGATTCTTTTAAATTTTCAATAGATAAATGTTTTTCTGATCAAAAACTTTCTCGTGTGATTCATTTTGCATTTAAATGTGCAGCTAAAGTTAGAAATGTTACACACTTAGGCAGTGGCTCAGTTTCAGTTGCTTCGACTGCCGTAGCACAAGCTAAACAACTATATGAAAATAGAGATGGTGTGAAAGCATTGGTTATAGGAGCTGGTGAGATGAGTGAGTTAGCCTGTAGACATCTTTTAAACTATGGTTTTGATGTTGTAATTTGCAGTAGAGATATAAAAAAAGCAAGAATTATAGCACACTCTATTATTAATGATGGAAATGGTGTGGAATATGACTCTAGCAGAATGGTAGTTCGTCCATATGATGAGTTAGAGTTATTGTTAAATACAATGGAACTTATTATAACAGCAACAAGTGCTCCTTATCCAATTATTAAACAAGAAATGATTAGGGAAGTAGATTTCACAAGAAATTGGTTTGATATAGCACTTCCTAGAGATATTGGAAATATAGTTTCTAATGAATTAACAATTTATAGTGTTGATGATTTACAATGTTTAGTTGATGATAATATGGCCTTAAGGGCTAGTCAAGCAAAAGAAGCATATTCTATTGTTGGGTCAATGACTACAGATTTTTATAATTGGTTAGGTACTTTAAGTGTGGAACCTGTTGTAAGGGAGCTACACTTGATAAGTGATAACATTATAGAAAAGAAACTTCAAAACGCTATTAAAAAACATTTTATTCGCGCAGAAGATCAAGAAAATATCAAAAAACTTTGCCAAACAATAATGGCTGAATTTTTACATAATCCTACAACTAAACTAAGAGATGTCTCAAATTCTCATGCAGGGGATATAGTATTAGGTACTACACAAAATTTATTTGGACTTTCAAATCAATAAAATAATAATGCTATCTGTATTAATAACATCATTATGTTCTAATAATTTTGTCAATAAAGAGTTGTCGATTACAACTATTGATTCAACTTCTCATGAGTATGTCTATAATTTAAGCCATAAGAATAGTGAACTAATTTGGGAAGCTGAGAATGTAAGATTATTGGGTCTTCAGTTTGATTACTTAATTTCAAAAGATTCTTTTTTTCAATTTATTTATAAACAGAACATATCCAATGATGCTCAAATGGATGATTATGATTGGTTGAAAGATTATACATCTGATTGGAGTCATTGGTCAACGCATCCAAATACTGTACTAGATAACTATACAATTTTAGATTTATCTGTACATTATCGATTACAATCAAAATCTAGTGTTGAACAAAATTTTATTGTTGGATATAAAGATATAGCGAAAAGTTTTAGAGCGTATGATGGAACATTTATTTACTCTACAGATAATGGATTCAGAGATAATCCTTTTACATCTAAGGGACTGGGTATTTCATATGAAGAAAGTTTTAAAAGTCTTTATATGGGTTTTTCATTAAAGAAAGAATTTACTCATTTTAGTATAAGTGGAATATTTAAGTATAGTCCTTTAGTGGTTGCTATAAATAGAGATACTCATCATAAGCGTTACTATGTAGATACTAATGAATTTGACACTACAACAATGACTGATATAGGCATAAAAGTTGAATATCCAATAAAAAAGAATATATCTATTGTTTATAAGTATCAAAATCTAAACTATGAAGAAACAAGAGGAATCCTTACTCGAAGTTATTATGATGGGGCAACAGAAAAAACAGCAGGTACAGTAACTGCTTACTCTGGTGCAGCAGGTATTAGTAACTCTTACTCTTCTTCTGGCTTAGCACTTGTTGTAAAATTTTAAATTATACTTCAATCAAAGTTATGAAGTTTTTTACTGTAAAAAGCTGTAAATTCTCAGTTTTCTTGAGAACTTTTAATTCGTTTGTATACCCTTTTTTTGAAAATAATACAAATGTATCTACCTCTATTTGAAGTTTTTCACATTTCTCTTTTAAGCTTGCGAGTTCTGTTTTTTTGATTTTAGTATTTGTAAATTTACAAGACCCCGCTATTATTTTACCGGATTTAGTTTTTCCTAATAAATTCAAAGATCTATCATCATCCCAATATCTGCCAAGTGTAAACATAAAATCTTCTTTACTTATAGCTTTGATATATTCATGTGCTAATTGTTCAAAAACTAAATGTGTGAATTCAGCTTTATGATTATTGTATTTTTTATAAAATTCATCATAATTTTTATCTTTGATACCTTGAAACAAAGGAGAGATAAAAGCAAACCAAAATCGTACAACAGGTGCTGTAAATAGCAATTTTTCCGATACGGTATATTGGTCATTTATTTTTGCAAGTTTTTGCAATGACTTTTCTAATTTTATTACTTTTAATCCACACAAGTCATCTATGATGTCGATACCATTATCAAATGAGATTCCTACTTTTTTAAAAGTTGAATTTGTTCTTCTATCACTCAAAGCAAGGGCAGTTAAAATTTTGTTGTATTCTGGGTCACCCTTTGTCATGTCACTGATAAAATTTCTAAGATATTTATATCTTTTTAAAATATGTATTTCTATTAGTTTATCTATTGGTAACGATGTGTCTATATCCACATTTAATCCACCAAAAATAGCAAAGTATTCTACAGCTGTTTCCATGCTAGTTATTTTGTTTCTTTTACAAAAAATACTAAATTGTGTTTGTATTGCTTCTTTATTTGAAATGATAATTTGCCCTTTAGTTATTTTAGTTTCGCATTATAACATTTTTATTTAAAAGTAATAAGGGTTTTTATTGTATAATGAATTATAAAATATTATTCAGGCACCATATATATGAAATTCTCAAATCTATTTATACCAACTACAAAAGAAACACCATCAGACGCAACACTTCCATCACATCAGTTCCTTATACGAGCAGGGTTTATAAATCAGCAGGGCAGTGGACTTTATAATTATATGCCCATGGGGAAAATCATTCTTGATAAAATAAGAAAGATAGTAAAAGAAGAGCTTGATATGGCAGGTTGCAGTGAAGTACAACTAGGTTTTGTTACGCCAATAGAATTATGGGAAAAAAGTGGAAGAGCCCATACAATGGGTAAAGAGTTACTTCGCATAAAAGATAGAAAAAACAATGAGTTTGTATTAAGCCCTACAAATGAAGAAGCGATAGTAGAATTAGTAAAAAATAAAATCACTAGCTATAAAGATTTACCAGTAAACTTATATCAAATTAATACAAAATTTAGAGATGAAGCACGACCCCGATTTGGGCTCATGAGAGGAAGAGAATTTCTAATGAAGGATGGATATTCTTTTGATGATAGTGCTGAAACTATGAAAATAAGTTTTGATCTTATGGAAAAAACTTATAAAAGAATATTTGTTAGACTTGGTCTTGACTTTAGAGTAGTAGATGCCAATAGTGGAGCTATTGGCGGTACTGGAAGTAAAGAGTTTCATATACTAGCAGACAGTGGAGAAGATACAATAGTTGTCTGTGATTCCTGTGAATATGGTGCGAATATAGAAGCAATTTTTCAAAGTGAAGATGAAGTTAATAATTTAAATGAATTAAGTTATGAAGAATTACAAGAAAAAGTATTGACGCAAAAATGTTCTTGTGGTGGAGAGCTATCATATACTAAAGGAATCGAAGCTGGACATATTTTCCAACTTGGCGACACCTATAGTAAAGCACTCGAAGCTAACTTTTTAGATAAAAATGGTAAATCTCAAGCATTTCAAATGGGATCTTATGGTATAGGAATAAGTAGAATTATGGCTGCAGTTATTGAGCAAAGTCATGATGAAAAAGGCTGTATCTGGACTAAAGAGACTGCACCTTTTATGATAGATATTATTGTTTCTAGTTCTAAAAAAGAAGAAGAACTAAACGCTGGTATGAAAATATATGATGATTTAAAAGCTAATGGTATTGAAGTTATTATTGATGATAGAAAAAAGAAAGATTCGGTTTTAAAATGGGCGATT
>CAWVZX010000064.1:0-7410 GCA_963934755.1 uncultured Arcobacteraceae bacterium
GCAGTAGAATTTTTTGTACTTGATGAAGCAGACAGAATGCTTGATATGGGATTTGTTCATGACATTAAAAAAGTATTGAAAATGCTTCCAAATGATAAGCAAAGCTTACTCTTTTCTGCAACTTTTTCAAGTAGTATTAAAACTCTAGCTGATAATTTACTTAATAATCCTACTTTAATTGAAGTTGCAAAAAGAAATACATCTGCTGAAACAATTACTCAAGTTGTACATTTTGTAGATAAAAATAGAAAGAAAGATTTACTTTCGCATCTTATCAAAAAAGAAAATTGGCAGCAAGTTTTAGTATTTACTAGAACGAAACATGGAGCAAATAAACTTACCGAATATTTACAAATAGAAAATATCACAGCTTCTGCGATTCATGGAAATAAAAGTCAAGGTGCAAGAACAAAAGCATTGGCTGATTTTAAAGCTAATAAGATTCAAGTTTTAGTGGCAACTGATATTGCGGCTCGTGGAATCGATATTGATCAACTTCCACATGTAATAAACTTTGAGTTACCAAATGTACCTGAAGATTATGTTCATAGAATAGGAAGAACAGGGCGAGCTGGAAATGAAGGAGTTGCTGTATCTTTAGTATGTGTAGATGAATATGAGTTTTTACATGATATTGAAAAACTAATCAAAAAAAATATTGATAAAGTTGAAATAGATGGATATAAAGTAGATCCAACAATCAAACCAGAACCAAAGAAAAAACAAGGTGGAAACAGAGGTCGAGGAAATGGTGGACGCCCACGAGGAAATACTGGAGGAAGAGGGTAGTTAAAGCTCCCTTTTTTACTTGTCATAAACAATTATTTTAAGCATATTTTTTTATATGGCTCATTAGAGTAAATTATAAGGACTTATTATGGATTTTTTTACCTTAACTTACGAGATTATGCTAATACTTTTTTGTGTTGCTATTTTTGCTGGTTTTGTTGATACTTTAGCAGGTGGAGGTGGTCTTATCACTATTCCTGCTTTGATTTTAACAGGGATGCCACCTTTACTAGCTCTAGGGACTAATAAGTTCCAAGCTTGTGCTGGAAGTGGAACGGCATCATTCATGATGATTCGTAAAAAAAGAATAAAATTTTCTGAAGTTAAATATCTCATGTTGATTTCTTTTATTACTGCAGGAATAGGGACTATTTGTGTTCAGTTTATTGATCTGGATTTACTGAACTTTGTTATTCCTTTAGTTCTTTTACTTATTGGTATATATTTTATATTTATGCCAAAAGTTTCTGAAATTGATGTAAGAGCTAAAATAAGTGAACAAACATATCAATATACAGCAGTTCCAATTATTAGTTTTTATGATGGTATGTTTGGTCCTGCAACAGGTTCATTTTTCTCTTTATCAGCAATTGCTTTAAGAGGAATGGATTTAATACAAGCAACAGCCATCGCAAAGACTATGAATTTTGCAACAAATATTGCTTCTGTTTGTATATTTTTGATTTATGGACAAGTGATTTTTACTGTTGGAGTTTTGATGATGATTGGACAGGTAATTGGAGCCTATGTGGCTTCTCATTTTTTACTTAGAATAAATCCTTTACATTTAAGAATTATTGTGATACTTGTGTGTTTTATAATGTTATTGAAGTATTCTTTTCAAATGGCTTGGATATAATTTATGATTACTCTAGGACACAAAATCATTGGATTGGGTAAAATAAATATACTTTTTTTACATGAACTTATGGGAAACTATAAAAACTATGAAGCAATTTTTCCATATATAGACACAGATAAGTTTACTTTTATTTTTGTAGATTTACGAGGGTATGGACTCTCCAAAGATCTAAAGGGTGAATATAGTTGTATAGAAGCTGCTAATGATGTCAAAAATATTATTTCTATACTTAAACTTAGTGATGTTCACTTAGTTGCACACTCTATGTCTACAATGATAGCTCAAAAAATTGCACTTATAGATAAAAAACATATCTGTAAACTTATACTCATCACACCCATACCAGCATCTGGCATTAAACTAGCAAAATTAGCTCAAGATAAACTCATAGAAGAGATGAGTGAAAACAAAAATAAAATAGAAGAGATAGTTTATAGTGCAAGTAAAAGATACAATCATACTTGGGCAAAAAGTAGAATAACAATGGCATATAATGCATCTACAGTCGAAGCTAGAGTAGGATACATGAAAATGTATTTAGAAAGTGATTTCTCAGATGAAGTAAAAGACATACAAATTCCTCTAAAAATAATTGTAGGGAAGTATGATTTTCCTATTTTTGGACTCTCTTTAGTTACAAAAGCTTTTACACATTCCTATAAAGATGTTGAGATAATCGAGTGCCAAGAAGCAGGGCATTATCCTATGCTGGAATGTCCTGTGTATTTTGCATCCAAGATTGAGGAGTTTTGTGTATAATGCACGAATTAAAAATAAGAAAAGAGTAAAATGAAAAAGACATATGTAAAATCATTAATGATACTAGGTATTAGTACAACTACAAATAACGCAAATGAATTAAGCGAAGCAACACAAAAGATACCAGCACTTTGGGAACAATATGCAGATGAATCTATCTATGGAAACACTTTAAACAAATCAAATAGTACAGCTATTTATGGAGTATATTCAAACTACATATCTGATGTACATGGTGACTTTGATGTTACAGTTGGGGTAGAAGTAAGTAAATGCAAAAATGCAATAGTAATCGAAAATGAAAAATACTTACTATTTAAAAAAGAGGGTGCATTACCAGAAGTTGCTTTTGAGGCATGGCAAGAGATTTGGGATTATTTTGATAATAATGATGAATATGAAAGAAAATATGCTGTAGATTTTGAGAAATATTCAAAAGAAGATGAGATAGAAATTTTTATCTCTATTAAATAATTAATGATGAAAAAGTAAAATATTTTACTTTTTCATGAACTTTAAAACTTCTTCTACGCTTATAATTTTTCCAGAACTTTTTACTTTACCATCGATAACTAAAGCAGGTGTACTCATCACATTATATTCCATAATTTTCATCACATCTTCTACTTTTTCAAGGCTATGAAATCCTCCTGTTTTGGCGACGGCTTTTTTGACCACTGCTTCTAAATCGTTGCATTTTTTACAACCAGTTCCTAAAATTTCTATTTTCATTTATTGTCCTTTTATAAAATAAAGTTAAATAAATAACCTATGCAAATGATACCCAAACCAACTATACTAAAAAATAAAGCAATTAGTTTAACAGATATAATTCTTTTTAAAATCATAGCTTCTGGTAAACTCAAAGCTGTTACTGCCATCATAAATGATAAAGCAGTTCCTAAAAGCATTCCTTTAGATGTTAGAACTTCAACAAGAGGCATAACTCCTGCTGCATTTGAGTACATGGGAATTCCAGCTACTACTGCAACTGGAACTGCAAAAGGATTATTAGCTCCTGCATAAGATGCTACAAAGTCTGCTGGTACATATCCATGTATAAATGCCCCAATACCTACACCTATTAAAACATAAAACCAAATTTTAGTAAAAATATCTTTTGTATAATCCCAAGATTCTTTTACTCTTTTTTTAAAAGTGAGTCTTATTTTTATTTTATCTAACTCACCTTGCATTGGCTTTACATCTAGTAAAATATGTTTTTCCATATTTAAGACTCCAATTACATAACCACCAATTATAGCAACCAATAAACCAAACCCGATATAAATAGCTGTTATTTTCCATCCAAATATACCAAAAAGTAAGGCTATTGCGATTTCATTATTCATAGGACTACTAATTAGAAAAGAAAATGTAACACCCAAGGGTATTCTAGCTTGGATGAAACCTAAAAATAACGGTATGGCGCTACAGCTACAAAATGGAGTGATTACTCCAAAGCATGCTGCTAATACATTCCCTGTAAATTTAGATTTTCCTTGTAAATAAGCCCTTACATACTCAGTATTGAAATGAGTTCGCAGATATGAAACAGCAAAAATAATAGTAATAAGTAAAAACCATATTTTAAATGTATCATATATAAAAAAGTTTATCGCATCATTTGCAGCACCGTTTAGTCCAAGTATCTCAATAGTAAAGTAATCAACAGTTTCTTTCCACATAATATACCCTCTACAATAATGCTAACAGCACTAAAAATAAAATCGGTGGAGTTACAATCAAACCAAATCTACTATACTGCCAAAATCCAATTGTTACACCTTTTTGTTTTAAAGTATGTAGCCATAATAATGTAGCTAAACTACCAAATGGTGTCATCTTCGGACCCAAATTACATCCTATGATATTTGCATATATCATAGCTTCATTTCCTATATCTTTTAGTGCTATATCCATTATCATAATACTAGGCATATTATTCATAAAAGCACTTAAGGCAGCACTAATAAATCCTGTACCCATAACAGCTACAAAGTCGCCTTGTGTGTTGAGTGATTCTAAAATAGTAGTAAGATAGTTAGTGAGTCCCGCATTTTTTAATCCATAAACAACTATGTACAATCCAAGTGAGAACCATACTACTTGCCACGGTGCATTTTTGATGATATGTATAGGTTCTACAGTTTTAAATAGTGTTGAAATAGTCAAAAATAATAATCCACCACCTAAAGCAAATACTGAAATAGGTATATCATATGCATCGCCTATAAAATATCCCAGTAAAAGGAGAGCTAAAAATACCCATGAAAAGTAAAATAATGTTTTATTTTTTAAAACTGAATCAGCATCTTTTAGTAAATCAATATCAACTTTCTTAGGGATATCTTTTCTTAAAACTATAAGTAAAACCACTATAGTAACTATGACACTTACTATAAAAGGAAGATACATATTGTGTAAATACTCACTGAATCCAATATCAAAATAGTTAGCAGTTACAATGTTTGTTAGATTTGAAAATACAAAAGGTAATGATGCACTATCAGCTATAAATCCACCAGCTAGTAAAAAGGCTAAGATAGTTTTCGCATTGAGTTTCAAAATTCTCATTTTTGCTAATAATATAGGAGTGAGAATCAAAGCTGCTCCATCATTCGCAAATAGGGCAGAAACTAAAGCTCCAAGTAAAATAGAATAAACAAACATTTTTACCCCATCACCTTTTGAAAACTTTGCCATCTTTAAAGCACACCACTCAAAAAAGCCAATCTCATCTAAAACTAAAGATAGGATGATGATACCTATAAAGGCGAAAGTTGCATCCCAAACGATATCAAAAACTGTAAATAAATCATCATAGCTAACCACTTCAAACATATATGCAACAAGAGCCCCAATGATGGCTGTGGTTCCTATTTGTAAACCTTTTGGTTGCCATATCACAAAAAGTAAAGTGATAAGAAAAATACTACAGGCTAATATCATCTAGTTTTACTTCCACTTTGCAACCTTTGATTAGTTTTATTGTGGCAATTGTAGCTAAAATATAATTACATATCAGGATACACAATACAATCCCACTTAAAATAAACTACTTACTATATCTTGGGCTTCTTTTTGGAGAGTTTCTAAATGTTCGTGCGATATAAAACTTTCTGCATAAATTTTATATACATCTTCCGTTCCCGATGGTCGGAGTGCAAACCAGCCGTTTTTTGATGTGATTTTAAGTCCACCTATTTTTGCTTTATTTGATGCGGTTGTTAGTATCTGTTTTATTTTTTCACCTGCTATGGTATCTACTTTTATATCATCTGATGTAAGATCTTGTAGTTTTAGTTTTTGTTCCAAAGTACACGGCACATCAATTCTGGCATAGATAGGATCGCCATGTTTTTTTACTAGATTTTCATAGTATGTACCTGGGTCTTCTTTCTTTTTTGCTAAAATCTCTGCTGCTAAAAGATTTAAAATAATTCCATCTTTATCTGTAGTCCATACTTTTTTATTAAATCTTAAAAAACTAGCTCCAGCACTCTCTTCTCCAGCAAAAAAAATAGCACCACGTGCGAGTGGTTTAACAAACCATTTAAATCCTACGGGTGTTTCTAATACAGTTTTATGATTATCAAGAGCAACTCTATCTATCATCGAGCTACTTACTAGTGTTTTACCGATATTTAATCCATCAAAATCTCTACTTTTAGATAAATAATCTATAGCAACGCTTAGATAATGGTTCGGGCTTATAAGTCCATGGCTCTTTGTCACGATTCCATGTCTATCGAAATCTGTATCATTTCCAAATGCAATGTCATAATCATCTTTCATAGCGATAAGCCCAGCCATAGCATAAGCAGATGAACAGTCCATTCTTATTTTCCCATCTTTATCACAATGCATAAATGAAAAAGTAAAATCTACAGAGTCATTAAATATAGTCATATTTAAATCATATTGTTTATTAATAGCATCATAATATTTTAAACCACTTCCACCCATACAATCAGCCCCAATCTTTAAATTGGCTTCTTTAATAGCTTTCATATCAATAATATTTTCTAAATCATTTACATAAGGTGTCATAAAATCATAAGCTTTTACACAATCAAGTTCCAGTACATCTTCTAATTCTATATAACAAACACCATCTAAATTATTTTCTAAATATTTATTAGCTCTCTTTTGTATCCAGTTTGTTGCATCAGTATCAGCTGGGCCACCATCAATTCCATTGTATTTAAAGCCACCATCGCTAGGTGGGTTATGTGAGGGAGTTATAACTATTCCATCACTTCCAATGTCATTTAAAATAGCATGTGAAATAACAGGAGTAGGAGTATAGTCAAAATTCTGTGCATAACAAACATTTACCCCATTTGCACCTAAAACTTGAAGGGCAGTAGTATGAGCAGGAGTTGAAAGTGCATGTGTATCCATACCGATATATAAATTTCCTAGAATATTATTTTCAATTCGATAATCTACAAGAGCTTGGGTGATAGCGAAAATATGAGATTCGTTAAAACTATTTTTCAGTGAACTTCCTCTATGTCCTGAAGTTCCAAATGATACTAACTCAGATTTATTTTTTATATTTGGGTATTTGATATAGTAGTCACTTATTAAAGCAGCAATATTTTCAAGTATCTCTTTTGGTGCTTTTTCCCCTGCATTTATGTTCATTTTTTATCCTGATTAGTAATTATAAGGATTATAGCATTACTTTAATAAATGAAAAATTTTATAAATAGTATTATTTATTAAAGTAATACTATAATACTAGAGTTTTAAAATCCAAAGATATAAAAATTAAGGATAATGTTATGAATATAATGATCCCATTTTTGTATATTATATTAGGATACTTGATAGGGAGAATATGGAGTAATGCTAGTAAATATATATCCTATATTTTAATCAATTTACTTATACCAACAGTCGTATTTATAATAATACTAACTTACAATGGTAGTATTATGGAATGACCCCAATAAACTAGACACAATTTAATTCAGTAAATTAATAAGACA
>CAWVZX010000065.1:0-7404 GCA_963934755.1 uncultured Arcobacteraceae bacterium
TTTGTTATTTGATTTTATATTAAATGAAAATGAAGAGTTTCAGAAACAGCAAAGTATTTATAGAGAATATATGAGTATAGATATAGCTGGTGAGTGTAAAAATATGTATGATTTTGATAATGAATGTGGAATATTTTTCAAATCTATCTTGGAAGTATTCATACAAGATGGTATCAACAAAGGTGAACTAATAAGTGTATCAAAAAATTTAATTGATGGTCTTTTAGCAGTAGAAAAAGGTTTCTTAGTAATAAAATGGACAGAAAATAAAGATGTAAAACAAAGTTTTAAAATATTTTTAAATACAATTTTTGATTTAATAGAGGTAAAAAATAATGATAAATAAATTAGTAATATTAGTAGGTTTAGCTATATATAGTTTAGGTGCAGGTGCTTCACAGGAGACACTAGTAAATACAACAAAAGTAATCAAAGGTGAAGTTAATCCTTTAGAAGAATTTATAGGAACATTGAAGTTTTCAAAAACATCTGCCGTTGCCAGTCAAACAAATGGTGTAGTGAATAGTATAAATTTTGAAGCCGGAGATAAAGTGAAAAAAGGTGAGGTTCTTTTACGAATTGATTCTGAAATATTAGATGCTCAAATTTTATCTTTAAGAGCAAGTGTAAATATTGCAAAAATTGATCTTGAAAATAATACAAGAAATTATAATAGATACTATGAGTTAATGAGACAAAAATCAATTTCACAAAAAGTATATGATGATAGTTATTTTAAATTTAACATATCAAAACAAAACCTCAACATGGTAGAAGCAAAACTAAACGAACAACTTATCAATAAATTAAATAAAACTATAAAAGCACCTTATGATGCAGTAGTAGTTGAACAAAATATTGAGCTAGCTGAGTGGGCTAGTGCTGGTAAAACTATAACTACAATCGTATCAACAAATGAAGTTGATTTGATATTTAATCTTCCTACATCGTATGTTTATAAATTAAATAACAAAGACAATTATGAAATCATTTTAAAGGGTGAAAAAATTGTTTCTAAACTGTATGCAAATATTGCAAAAGGGGATACTAGAACTAGGACTTTCCCTGTGAAATTTAAGGCAAAAGTAAATAATGATTTTTTATATGATGGTATGGAAGTAAAAATAAATCTTCCACGAACTAAAAAACAAACTGCTTTAATGGTACCAAGAGATGCCGTGATCAAAAGATTTGGAAAAGATGTAATATTTTTAGATGTGAAGGGCATAGCAAATATGCTTCCAGTACAGATTTTGGGATATACACTTGAAAATGTTGCAGTAAGTGCAAAGGGATTGAGTGAGGGTGCTAGTGTTGTTATAAAAGGAAACGAAAGAATTTTTCCAAAACAAGCAATTAAATCACTAAATCAGTAAAAACAGAAAGTAGAAAAAATGGATATTATTAAATTTTCGATTAAGAACCCAGTTACTATTATTGTATCAGTGTTAATTGTACTAATGTTTGGATTCTTAGCCTTAGACAAGTTACCGTATCAGTTAACACCAAATGTTACAAAACCAGAGATAAAGATTACTACTTCATGGGGTGGAGCTACACCGCGTGAAGTAGAACGAGAGATTATAGAAGAGCAAGAGACTGTTTTAAAAAGTTTAAATAACTTACTAGAATATGAAAGTAGTGCAAAAGATAACTATGGTGAGATAACACTTACTTTTGAACTTGGCACAAACATTCAAAAAGCACTTCTAGATGTTTCTAATAAGCTGAATGAAGTAAGTTCTTATCCTACAAATGTTGATAAACCGATTATTAAGACTGCTAGTGCTAGCCCTATTATTTGGGCGATGATTCAAACAACAGAAGGAAATTCTCGGCATATAGATGAGTATAAAACATATTTTGAAGATGAGATTAAATCACATATTGAAAGAGTAGATGGAGTTGCAGATTTAATGGTTATCGGGGGGCGCGAAAAGCAAATGCATATCATATTGGATACGCAAAAACTAGCATCTTATGCTCTGACAATCGATGAAGTGATAAATACTTTACAAAGCGAAAACGTTAATGTGAGTGCAGGTACACAAGATATAAGTAGAAGAAGTTATCGTATACGAACCGTAAGTAAATTTACAGATATTGACTCGATAAAAAATATTGTACTTTATTCCAATAGACAAACAAGAATAAAACTAAAAGATATAGCAAAAGTAGAGTTCGGGTATGAAGATGCATCTGGTGTGTCTATGTATCTAGGTAAAGATGGTATTTTCTTTGGGGTTCAACCTTCAGGTGATGTAAATATAGTTGCTCTTTCAAATGATGTAGAAAAAGTTGTAAATGAACTCAATAAAAATATTTTAGCAAAAAATGGTTTAAATATAAAATGGATATATGATCAAAGACCATATATCGTTGGTGCAGTTGACTTAGTACAACAAAACATTGCTATTGGTGCTGTTTTGGCTGTATTTGTACTAATTTTATTTTTAAGAAGTATTTCGCCTACTGCTGTTGTGTCTGTTGCTATTCCTATTTCTATTTTTGGTACATTTATAGTCCTAGAGATGATGGGAAGAAGTTTAAATACTATTTCTCTAGCAGGTATATCCTTTGCTGTTGGTATGCTAGTCGATAGTGCTATTGTAGTATTGGAAAATATTGATAGACATAGAAAAATGGGTAAATCAATAAGTGAAGCCGCTTATGTAGGTACAAGTGAAGTTTGGGGAGCATTAATAGCTTCTGCTTCTACTACTATAGCTGTATTTTTACCAATTATATTTTTACAAAATGAAGCAGGACAATTATTTAAAGATATTGCTATTGCTGTTGTTGCTTCTGTTACATTTTCATTGTTTGTATCTATTTCTGTTATTCCTATGTTGTGGAAGAAATTTGCAGGAACACCCAAAAATGAGTTAAAAGACAATTCTTCTAAAATAACTAGATTTGGGGATAAGATTGTAAATAGTTTTATGAGTGTCGTTGTATGGTCATTACAAAGTTTTAAAACAAAAATAACTATTATACTAACATTAGCTATTTTATCTTTTGGTACAATTTATGTGCTATTTCCTAAGCTTGATTATTTACCTCAAGGAAATAAAAACTTGATTTATAATGTCTTGATTCCACCTCCAGGATTATCTTATGAACAAAGGTATGAGATGGGTGAGTATCTTATGAAGTCTATGAATAAATATGTCAATAAAGATGTAGATGGAGCACCTGCTATAAGTAGACTATTTTATGTATCACGAGGAGATTTTATTCTCTTTGGTGGGACTAGTGCTCATGAAGATAGAGCTAGAGAACTTATTCCTTTGTTTAGACCAGTTATTAACTCTATGCCAGGTATTTTTGGTGTATCTTTACAATCAGGAGTATTTGAAAGTGGAATAGGTAAAGGTAAAGTTGTAAATGTGGACATCAGTGGTGAAAGTATTGAAGAGATTGCTAATGTTGGTGGTCAGTTATTTATGGCTACGAGAGGAGCCGTAAAAGGTGCACAAGTTCGTCCTGTGCCATCTATTGAGTTACTTTATCCTGAAGTTAGGATTATCCCCGATAGAGATGCATTAAAAGCTATAAATATGACTTCTAAAGATTTAGGTATAGTTGTTGATGTTCTTATGAACGGAAGAATAATAGGTGACTTCGAGCAAGAAGGAAAGAAAAAAATTGATTTAAGAGTAAAAGCAGATACAAATCAAATCAGAACACCACAAGATATTTTAAGTGCACAAATAGTACTTCCAGATGGTACTTTAACACAGGTATCAGCTTTAGCTAGGAGTGAAGGAACGACTGGAATTAGTGAGATTAGACATTTAAAAGGTAAAAGAACAATTACACTTCAAGTAACACCTCCTACAGATATGACTGTTCAAGAGACTATGGAAGTTTTAGATGGAATTATCAAAGATATGGAAGATAAAGGAGGCGCAAAAAATGTAACTATAAGCTTAAGTGGTACAGCAGATAAATTATCGGAAACAATAGGAACCTTGGCACAAAATTTCATCATGGCTATTATCATTATATATTTACTGATGGCTGCTCTTTTTGGAAACTTTATTTATCCAATAGTTATTATGTTTACAGTTCCATTGGCAACTGCAGGTGGATTTGTAGGACTGAAACTAACAAATATGTTTTTGGCTCCACAGCCCTTGGATGTACTTACGATGCTTGGATTTATTATCTTAGTTGGTATTGTTGTCAATAGTGCTATTTTGATTGTTCATCAAAGTTTAAATCTTATTCATAAAGAAGGAATGCCACACAAAGAGGCTATTTTGGAAGCAACTAGAACAAGAATCAAACCTATTTATATGAGTGCACTAACTTCTATATTTGGTATGTTACCTCTTGTATTGATTCCAGGTCCTGGGTCGGAGTTTTATAGAGGATTGGGTTCTGTTATTACGGGTGGATTAGTTTTGAGTACTTTTTTAACTATCTTTGTAACTCCAGCACTTTTAATGTTTTTTATAAAAGCAATTGAAGTGACAAAAAATGTAAAAAATAAGTTAAAAGGAAAAAAAGATGAAGAGTAAACTAAGTTTAATATTATTACTGAGTGTTTATGTGAGTGCTACTGATTTAACTGGATATATAACCGTAGGTACTGGTTATTTATCTCTAAAAGATAATTTTCTGATAAATAGTACAAATGATAATATTGCTTCATTAAATAAGAAAGCTGATAGCCACAATAAGTATTATGTTCTTCCAAATGTTGAACTGAAATATGGTGGATATTTCGTACAAGGAGGTGAAATTGGGTATAGTTGGAAAGAAGACAACAAAATATATTTTGTTCCAAAAGGATATGGTGTAACACAAAAATTTGGAGATATTTTTTCATATTCTCTAGAGCAAAGCAAAGAGGAAGCATATGCAGATGTGTATGCAATTAATAGCGATAAAATAGTAAAAAATTCAAAACTGACAAAATTAGAGATAGAAACGGAAAAAGTTTTTGATGTATTGGATATCAACTACCAGCTAGTGAAAATACAACTTGATGATGTGGTAAACGCAGATACAAAACAAAGTGGAATAAACAATGTAATAGAGTTAATGTATCTATTGCCAAATTCAACACAGTTATTTAAGAATAAATTAGGAGTAGTTTTAGGTAATGGAAATTATGAAGGTGATAGTAATGATAATATTAGCTATGGGCTAAAATATGATATGAAACTATTATATAATGCAGAACATATTTATATGTTCAAAGTAGATTATAGAAAATATAATTTTGATACACAAAATAGTTATTTTAACACCATAAGAGATGAAAAATCATTTGGTGCTAGTCTTATATATACAAAATTAAATTTTATGAATCATAAAAAAGTCTTTTTTAATGTAATTGGCTTTGTTAAAAATACAGATTCAAACATAGAATTTTTTAAAAATTCAGCCCAAAGTATAGCTTTTACTTTGGGCTATAAATTTTAAAGGAAAAAGATGAAAAATAACATTATAGCCTTGAGTTTAATTATTTGTACAAATCTTTTCGCTTTAGATATGAATGAAGCTATAAAAATATCTATAGCAAATAACTATAGCTTAAAACAACAACAGTACATAGTAGATGAATCAGAGTTAAATCTTGATTCATCTTATAGTACATATAAACCAAAATTAGATTTGAGTTATAACTACAATAGTAGGGATAAAATCATAGGTACTCAAATTAAAAAAGATTCAACAAGTAGCGTTACTATTTCTTACAATTTATTTAATGGTTTTATGGATAAGTACAATATTGATGCTAATGAGAATTTATTTGAATCATCAAAATTAACTTATGAAGCAGCAAAACAAGATTTGATTTTAGAAGTTAAAAACAAATATATAAACTATTTATTAAAGCAAAAGAATTCAGAATCGTTTAGTGAAGCATCAAAATTATATGAAAAACAATACGAAGACTCTTCAAACTTTTTCAAGCAAGGTTTGATAGCACAAAATGAACTTTTTGAAGTAGAAGTACAAATGTTACAAGCTATGCAAAATTTACAAAATGCAAAAGCAAATGAAAGAGTATCAAAATTTGAATTAGAAAATGTACTAGGTATCAAGATATCTAGTGAGATAGAGTCTGTAAGTTTAAATGCAAATATAAAGTTTGATAAAAAAAATATTGAAAATAGAAGCGAACTTAAATCTTTAGAGTTGATATCTGCTAGTTATCTCAATATCGCAAAATCAAAACAAGGTGGATATTTCCCCAAAATTAATACTAGTTTTAGTGTGAATACATATGGAGAAGATGCAAGTCCTACAAATAGAACAGATTATCCAAGTAGCCAAAGTGTAGGAACCGTAAATCTTAACTGGAATTTGTACAATGGAAATAGTGATAATACAGCGGTGCTGATACATAGAAAAAAAGCAAATCAGTATATGATGCAATTAAAAGATTTAAGACAACAAATAAACTTACAGTATCAAAATGCAAATGAACAACTAGAAGTTTCAAAACTAAATCTAAAAACAGCAAGTAAAGCTTTGGAAACATCAAAACTAAACTATATAATAGTTGTAAGCAAAGTAAAAGAGGGTCTTTCTTCAAACAAAGATTTAATAGATGCAAACTATTTATTGACTCAGTCAAAACAAAACTATTTTAGTGCTTACTATGGTAGATATTTAGCAATAGCAACTTTGAAAAGAGTACTAGAAGAAAAGAACTAATTAGAGGTAACAGTTGTATTTGGATATAACCCAAATACAAAGATTTAAAATGAACTTATTATCAAAAAATGCTCCCTTAGAGGAGTCTATTTCAAAAATGCAAGCAGTATTGGCAGATGTCGGATGTGAAATTACTTTTTCAAAGAGAGTGTAAAATAGACTGTGTAAATCCAGCAGTTTCTTTTTAATTACTTCTCATTTTTACCCTTACTTTTATTGTTTAATTTTACTATTTCAGGAATTAAACTTTACGAAAAAGTTGTTTGTTTTCTTGGGGTAGTATATATATTACTATAATGTCCCTATAAAAACAAACCAATTAACCAAGTATTCTTATTCCACATGATAGAATAAAATACAAAATATTACAAAAAGAAGGGCATTAGAGATTTTATTGAAAATGATAAGTAACAGTTCTATTTGGATATAATTCAAAAAATTACAATAAACCAAATACAAAGATTTAAAATGAACTTATTATCAAAAAATGCTCCTTTAGAGGAGTCTATTTCAAAAATGAAAGCAGTGTTAGCTGATGTTGGATGTGAAATTACTTTTTCAAATGAAAAAAATCCTTTGCAAAACTGTTACTCTATAAATGTAGCTTCAGTAGAAGCCCCTAATCATATTTATGCAAATGGTAAAGGTATAGTTTCTGCTGCATCTATGGCTAGTGCTTTAGGTGAATATATCGAAAGATTGCAAACAAATAATTTCTTTATTGAT
>CAWVZX010000066.1:0-7393 GCA_963934755.1 uncultured Arcobacteraceae bacterium
ATATTGGTTCAGATATGAATAGTATCAATCCCTTAAAAAAAGCACTAAAAGAATCAGGTCATATTTATGTTGAGCTTAAGAAAATGGGTGCCAATGGACTAGACTCTATTAATATTGGTGGTGGATTGGCTATTGAATATTCTCAATTTAATAGAAATATTCAATATAGTTTAAAAGAATTCTCTAATGATGTTGTATTTACTTTAAAAGACATTAGTGAAAAAAATGGTGTTAAACCACCACATATTTTCACTGAATCAGGAAGGTTTATAGCTTCTCCAGGTTCTGTACTAATTGCTCCAACTTTAGAGCTTTTTTCGAGTGAGTATAATGAATCGAATATTAGACTAAAAGAAATAAATCCTCCTATTATAGAAGAGTTACATTTTTTATATAATGATATAACTGCTGAAAATGCAAAAGAGTATATGCATGATAGCTTAGAATACTTTGAATCTATTTTGACACTCTTTGATTTAGGGTATGTTGATTTGACAGATAGAAGTAATGCTGAAGTTTTAACAAATCTTATTATTAAAAGAGCAATAAGTTTAAAACATACAACAAAAGATAGAGAATTAAAAATACTAGATGATAAAATACAAGAAAAATATCTTTTAAATTTTTCTATTTTTCAATCATTACCAGATTTTTGGGGAATAAATCAAGAATTTCCTATAATGCCTTTGACTCATTTGAATCAAAATGCAAGCAGAAGTGCAAATTTATTAGATATAACTTGTGATAGTGATGGCGAGATACCTTTTGAAGCAAGTAAACCTCTTTATTTGCATGATGTAGATTTAACAAAAGAGGAATATTTTCTAGGCTTCTTTTTGGTTGGCGCATATCAAGATGTTTTGGGAATGAAACACAATTTATTTTCTTCACCCTCTCAGGTCAATGTTATTTTTGATGATGAGGGAATGAAAATGGAATCTTTTATAAAATCACAAAGTATCTTAGACATCTTTGAGGACTTAGATTATAATACGAATGAAATTATAGATAATCTTTTAAAAAGTACTAATACAGAAGAATTAAAAGATATTTTACGAGAGTATCTTCAAGATAATGGTTATCTGAAAACAACAAAAATAGAAGGAAAAGAATATATATGACTTTATGGAATTTAATAAAAGAAGACTTTTCATTACCGAAAAAAAATGATCCAGCCTTACAATCTCAATTAGAATTGATTTTTAATTATCCTGGTGTTTGGGCAATTGTTAATTATAGAATTGCACATTCTTTTTATAAAAATGGTTATAAAAGAATCGGTAGATTTATAGGAGGTATTAGCCAATTTTTAACAAATACAGATATTCATCCTGCCGCTACTATTGGTAGAAGGGTATTTATAGATCATGCGTTTGGTGTTGTTATCGGTGAAACCACTATAATAGAAGATGATATTATTATATATCAAGGCGTTACATTAGGTGGTGTTAGTACAAATCAAGGGAAAAGGCATCCTACAATTCAAAGTAATACTGTAATAGGAAGTGGTGCTAAAATATTAGGTAATATAGTTATTGGTAATAATTGTAAAATTGGTGCAAATTCTGTTGTTGTAAAAGATGTTCCTTGTAGCTCAACTGCTGTAGGCGTTCCTGCTAGAATTATTAAAAGACAAGATGAGGATTGTAATGAGAGTACAATGCTAGATCATAATAACTTACCAGATGTATCAAGTGAGATGTTCTCTTATCTTTTAAAAAGAGTTGCGATATTAGAAAATGCTTTAAAAGAACATGATGGTATTGATGTTTCTAGCGAAGATAAAGAATTAGAGTCCATATATGAGAATTTTATAGATGCCATGGATAATAAGAATAAATTTTAGATAATGACATTCATTTTACTAGGGATTATTACCGGACTTGTTTCTGGATTTTTTGGAGTAGGTGGAGGTATGATTTTAGTACCTATGCTTTTACTTTCAGGTTTTGATATGAAAAGTGCGGTCGCTATATCTATTATGCAAATGGTTTTTAGTTCAATTTATGGAACACTTTTAAATTATAAAAAAAATAAAGATATTTTAGAAGATGGAATAATTATAGGACTTGGTGGATTTCTGGGTGGTTCGTTTAGTGGTGTTATTGTTCCAAGAATTGATGGTGAATATTTAAAGTATTTATTTTTATTTATTGTTTTGTTGAGCATTATAAGAATTTATTTTACTCCTAAAGAACATAGAAAAGTTGGAAAAAAACACAACAAACCTGCTCTTGTTCTTATTGGTTTTATTATAGGAATTATTGCTATGAGTATTGGAGTAGGTGGCGCAGTTATCCTAATTCCTATATTGACGGGGTATATGTTTTATAAACTCAAAGACGCAACATCATTGGGACTAATTTTTGTGATATTTAGTTCTATTGCTGGATTTATAAGCTTAAGCGTAAGTGGACATATGCTTTATAACGAAGGCTTCATCATTGGCATAGGATCTCTTATTGGCGTATTTTTCGGAATAATGTTAAAGGAAAATATACATATTAAGTCATATAAGAATCTAACCTTGGGTTTATATGTATTTATTATAGTATCTATATGTCTTAAATTGTAAGTGTATTTATTTTATGATTTGTTTCTAGTATAAATATTATTTTATTAATAGATATATTTTTACAATAAAGAGCATTAAATTCTAATTCTTTTATCTTTTGATATATTTCTTCGTTTGATAATTTATCTGTATCTATTTCTTTAATATTGCCGTAACTGTAGTAACTATTTAAATAATTGATTTCAATATTGGCAATATCATTATCTTGATTAGCTAAGATAAACCTATTTGTTTCTCCATAGGACACCATTTGTTTGCTTCTATTTACGAATACAGGTCTAAATAGATTAAAATTAGTTAATTTTTTTAGGTCCAAATTGTATTCAAAAAGTTCAAGCTGATGTAGTAAGTCATTTATATATAATGTAGGTAGTTTTATTTTATCAAAAAATTTATTTTTATATGAAAATGATGTTTCAAATAAAGAGTGACTAGTTAAATTATTAATAGGAAACTTTTTATTTTCTAAAGTCATCACTTCCCCACTAAGAGCATTTAATAAATTTAGATTTGTACCAAAGATAAGTTTATTATTTTCTAAATTATTTAGAAGTTCGAAGTTTTCAGAGATATTATCTTGGATTAAAATGACATTAGATAATTCTTTTGTTTTAAAAATATTTAATAAATTAAAAAAAATTTTATTAACATAGATGAACTTAGTTTCGAACTCTAATAGTTTATATCTTAAAATATTTTTTATAGCTTTTGAAAAACTATGAATTTTTATCCAAGCTATTTCCCTGTCAATAATTTCATAATCAAAATCTAAAATAATAGCAAAGGCACCTTGTTTAATTGCCTTTTGTATATCTAAAGAATCTTTTGCAAAATAGGCATCACCTTCATTTACTTTGTTTATATCAGTATGTGTTTGTGTTATAAAAGATATTGAAGGAAAATTTAAAAGTTCTCCCTCTACGATATCAGTGAGTGCCGATATTTGCATGAATTTATTAGCTTACTTTAGTTCCAGCTATTTTAGCAGCTTCTGGTCTTAATAAAGATAATCCATTTTCGTCTTTAGCAGCTAAAAGCATACCTTCACTTATCATATCCATTAGTTTTGCAGGCTTTAAGTTTACTACGACACAAGCTTGCGTACCTACTAAATCTTCCGCACTGTAAAATTCTTTTATTCCTGCTAGTATTTGTCTATTTTTACTTTCACCTATATCTACTTGAAGTTTTAATAATTTTTTTGATTTAGGTACTTCAACTGCATCTACAATCGTACCAACTTTTAATGTCGTTTCAAAAAAATGATCTATTGTTATAAGATTATCAGGCTCTTCTGCACTATTAACTCCATTGTGTTCTCGAGATTCTTTTCTTGGTTTTGCTACAATTATTTCAGCTTTTTGTACATCTGCAGTTGCAATTAGTTCTTCCTCAATTCTAGGAAATAGTGCATCTATTTTAGTAATCGTTGTATCATCAACTAGACCTTTTTGTACAATTAGTTTTTTATATGTTTCATTGTTAATTTTAATACCCAGAGATTCTGCAATTTTAGATATTTTTTCTGGCATAACACATTCTAACATTACAGATACTTTTGACATAATATTTACTATTAGTGCAACTAAAGCCATAGCTTCTTCTTCACGTGCATTTTTCATCATTGTCCATGGTTCATAATCACCAATCGCTTTATTTGCAATTGCTAATACTTTCCATAACTCTTCTAAGTATCTATTGATTTGCATATTGTAAATAAGTGCTTCTATGCCTAGTAAAATAGCATGAACATCATCTAAGTCTTTTTGATGATATTTTAATACATCTTTACTCGTAATTTTAAAATCAAAGTATTTCCCACTCATACCTTGAATTCTGTTTAATAAATTTCCTAAATCGTTTCCTAAATCAGAATTGATTCTATCCATTAATGCTCTTTGAGAAAAATCACCATCTTGACCAAATGGAACTTCTCTTAGCATGAAGTATCTAAATGCATCTAACCCATAAGCATCTGCAATCTCCTTAGGATTTACTACATTTCCTTTAGATTTTGACATTTTTTCACCATCTCTCGTCCACCAACCATGTGCCGCTATGTGATATGGCATAGGTAACTCTAAAGACATTAAAAATGCTGGCCAAAAAATAGCATGAAATCTTAATATATCTTTTCCTACTAAATGTATCTTTCCTGGCCAAAAAATCATATTCTTTTCATCTGTTCCATAACCAAGTGCAGTAATATAATTCATAAGGGCATCTAGCCACACATACATTACATGTTTATCGTCTCCCATAGATTCAGGAAGTTTTACACCCCAGTCAAAAGATGTTCTTGAAATTGATAAGTCATGAAGTCCTCCACTTACAAAGTTAATAACCTCTTTTGCTTTTGATTTTGGTAAAATAAAATCTGGCTTGTTTTTGTATAATTCTAAAAGTTTATCTTCATAATTTGAAAGTCTAAAGAAATAACTTTCTTCTTTAACTATAGTTGTTGCTCGTCCACAGTCAGGGCATCCTTCGTTATCTAAAAGTTGTGCATCAGTAAAAAATGTTTCACATCCAACACAATAGTTCCCTTCGTAGTTTCCTTTATAGATATCACCTTTATCAAACATTTTTTGAAATGCTTTTTGTACACCTATTTTGTGATCTTCATCTGTAGTTCTAATAAACCTATCGTAAGATATATCAAAGTCATCCCAAAGTGTTTTAAATTTACCGCTTATTTCATCTGCATATTCTTTTGGAGTTTTATTGTGTAAAGCTGCACTATCTGCAATTTTTTGACCATGTTCATCAGTACCTGTTAAAAAAAATGTATCAAATCCAACTAACCTACTGTATCGCGCTATCATATCTGCTATAATAGTTGTGTAGGCATGACCTATATGTGCTACATCGTTTACATAATAGATGGGTGTAGTTATATATACTTTTTCACATGATTCTGACATTTTTATTCCTTGAAATCTATATTATAATTTATTGCGATTATATCCAATTGTTGCTGAATACTATTTTCCTTTTTTTATTAAAAATAAGAAATAAATTACTTTTCTAAAAATCGTTGAATATCAGATGAAATGGTTTCAACAGGTTGTTTTGCATCTATAACTATAAGTTCTATTTGCTTACTACTCATAGTATTAATCATATTTATAGCATCTATCATTCTTGATTGGATACTTAAAAGATATGAGGAGCCTCTCTTTTCTATACTATCTTGTTCCTTTTGACTTAATCTGTATTCTAATTCTTCTTTTGAAAGTTCTAAAATGATGATTTTATCAGGCATTGCACCATTTAGTGCCATGATGTTCAATGAGATAGCGATTTCCAATGGTGCAGTTTTAGCATAGGCAATACCGCTTAAAAAACCTCTATCACTAATAATAATGTGATCTGGGTATTTCTTTACTATTTGAAAACTATGTTCAGCCCGATCGGCTAAAAAAAGGAACATTTCCGTAACTTGTGATTTTGCTTCACCATTTAGTGCCATTTTACGTAGCTTGATACCTATGTCAGTCCCACCTGGTTCTTTTGTGAATATAGCTTCAGGATATTTTTGTTTTAGAATGTTTAATTGAGTTGATTTACCAGCTGTATCTATACCTTCTATTACTACATACATTATTTAATATTTCCTTTTTTTATCAATTTTATTATTTCATGTGGAACTAAATTACTAAAGTCTCCATCAAATCTTATGAGTTCTCTTACTATCGAGGAACTAACAAAAGCATTTTCAAGTGCAGGCATTAAAAAAATTGTATCAATATTTTTATCTAATGAATGATTTGCATAAGACATCTGAAGTTCATATTCAAAGTCAGTAGTAGTTCTTAAGCCTCTAATAATAGTATACACACATTCATCTTGTGCAAAGTTTACAATTAAAGAGTCAAATGCTTTTGCGGAGACACCTTTGATTTCTTTTATTGCTTCTTGTATAATCATTAAACGTGTATTAATATTAAACATAGGCTGTTTTTCCGCTGATATTGCAACTCCTAAAATAACTTCGTCGTATACTTTTAATGCTCTTTTTAATATATCGATGTGACCATTAGTAATAGGATCAAAAGTGCCACTATAAATTGCTTTTTTTCTTTTATTCATATTATTACCCTTCCCATCTTTTAAATAATTCGTGTTCTATATGTAGTAAATCAAACCATTTTCCAATTATAAATTTTTCCATATCCTCAAGTGTTTGCTGATCACTATAGTATCCAATAATAGGTGGTGCTATATTGACATTCAATGTAGATAATTTAGCCATATTTTCTAACTGAATTGAATTAAAAGGCATCTCTCTTGGTGCTATTACTATATTTCTTTTTTCTTTTAACATAACACTAAAAACTCTAGTAATAAGAGTATCAGTAATTCCTACAGTGCATTTTGCAAGAGTATTCATGCTACAAGGAACGATAATATATCCATCTGTCTTAAACGATCCAGATGAAACAGATGCACCCAAATTTGAGTCATTCAAATATGTAACATTTTTTAATTCCATGTAGTTTTTATTTTCTTCAAGTAATAATGCTTTTTGAGCACCATTTGAAACAATTGCAAAAACTTCAATATCTTTTGGCAATAGACTCAATAATTTAAATCCTAATTTTGTTCCAGAGGCCCCTGTTATACCGACTATTATTTTCATAATATTACCTTTTCTTTTCATAGTTATTTATTTTACCGAAAATTGACTTTTGTATTTATTTGAAAGATGAATAGGGCAATTTTTAATATTATATTAAGAATAAATAGTCTAACATAATGTATAGGTATTTTATATATAATGATAGTTTATGTATTATTATTATATTTAAATATATA
>CAWVZX010000067.1:0-7073 GCA_963934755.1 uncultured Arcobacteraceae bacterium
AGTAGTTTTTTTTCTAGCTGCGCTACTTCTAGCGTTGTTAGATTTATCGTGTTTTTGTTTTGTAGTAACTGGTTTTCTAAATCTTGCTTGTCTGTTGCATACTCTTTTGTTTTTAGTTCATAGCCTAAGATTAATTTTTTTAATTTTTCTAACTCTATACTATTTAAATCAATACTTGCTAATTGTGTAAATATACTATTTTTTTGCTTTCGTATATCATCTTGAAGTAATACTATTTTGTTTTGTTTGTCATTTAATATTGAAGTAATTTTTTTTATTTGTTCATTTGATAGTTGTATTTTTTTATCTTTGCCCTCTAGACTTAAATTCAATTGTTCGTTTAGTACTTTTGTACTTTCAAGATTTTTTTTTGTTTCATTGTACAAATTTTGTGCTCGCGCTACTTCAAAAGATAGATGTGTACTTTCCTCTTTTGATGTTTTTAATTTAATGTTTAGTTTAGTTAAAATATTTTTTTTCTTCTGAAGTTCTTCATCACTCATATTCAGAGCTTTTTTTTCATTTTCTAAATTAATTTTAACAGCCTGGAGATCAGTTTGTATATAAACATATTTTATAACAATAGCACCAAGTAATAAAATAAAAACGAATAACAATCCAGCCATCAAGTCAGCATAAGATATCCAGAAATTTTGCTCTTCGCTAGTGTTATTTTTATTTTTAAACATACTGCTTAATCTTTTATACTAGCTAATTGTTTTACAATACTACTCGTATGTTCATCAATTAATTCTAATGAATTTTTGAGTTTTATACTTAAGCCTTCATCAAATTCTGTAAGTTGTTGATTAAATTTCCAACCTATGCGATCGCTATCTACTTTCATAATTTCAATATTTTTTATAATGTTTTCATACATTTTTTCAATATTTTTTGAACTAAGATTTGATAAAGCATTATTCAATATATGTATATTTGCATTTAAATCTTGTGTTGCATTTGAAATATGTTTATTTTGTGTATCATAATTTTTTAGTATCTCTTGAGTATTTTTTAGTGATTCACCAAGTACTGGAGTGCTAACCTCTAATTGTTTTATGATATCTTCATAAGAACTTAAAATTTTGTTTTGTTTCTCGAAATTTATACCATAAAATTCTTTTGTAGTTTTTATCATCTTTTCTTCTGAATCAATAAGTTTATCAAACATAAGAAGTTTTGTTTTTAAGCTTTCATGTAAGCCTTCAATTATATCGTTTGAATTAATCTTGGAGAAAACCGAGTTTAGCTTTTCATAGTTCTCTATACTCTTTTGGAAATGTACTTCATCTATTTCTATTTTATTCCAAAATAAATCTTTAGTATTTTCTTTGATTAGACTAATATCATGTTCAAATCTAGTCATACCTATTTTTTCAAAAAATATCCACCAAATAGATAGAAATATCCCATAAATTGATACATAAAAAGCTGTTCCAACTCCACCTAATAGTAAAGATATCTCTTGCTCTAAAATAGCTGATGATTGAGAAGAAAAATCAGGCATACTAATTGCGATAGATATAAAAGTACCCAATATCCCTAAAGTAGGGAATATACTAGCAGCTACAGACGAAAAGTTTGTATTTCGCAAGTCTCTTGTGAATTCTGATAAAAAGTCCTCTATAGAAGCGTTTGCTTTAGTTGTATGATTTATTGTAACTTCGTGTTTTTCGATATATGATTTTAACTTCTCTTTCATATTTAAAAATTGTTTTTTAAACTGGCAAGATGCTCTATATGCATTATGTTTTATAAAGAATAGATATATTATAAAAATAAAACCTATAAGTATTACACTATGAATCTCAACCTTTAATGGGATTATCTTAAAAAAACTTAATACCACTAGCATGTAGATAAAAGCAGGTATGATAAGCAAACTAAAAAACTTAGATGTACAATTTCCTCTTGTATCAAAATTTGAATTTAATTCTAATAAATCTTCTTCGTTTACCATAATATATCCTTTATTAATTATATCTAAATAATTGCACTTCAGGTTTAAATCTTGAAAGACTTATTATTACTATAAATCTATCAATAGGTTTTAAGTAGTATAAGGTACAATGCAGAAAGAATTATTTAACTATTGGAATTAAAATGAAGAAAATAGAACTATTATCACCAGCGGGTAATCTAGAAAAATTAAAAATAGCAATCGCGTATGGAGCAGATGCTGTATATGCTGGAGTAAGTCACTTTAGTTTACGAATAAGAAGTGGTAAAGAATTTACTATGGAAACATTTAAAGAGGGCATTGACTACGCTCACGCAAGAGGTAAAAAAGTATATGTAACCATTAATGGATTTCCATTTAATTCTCAAATAGAATTATTAAAAAAACATATCATTAAGATAGCTACTTTAGAACCAGATGCTCTTATCGTTGCAACTCCTGGAGTTGTTGCTTTATGTAATGAGTTAGCACCTGGTATTCCTATACATCTTTCTACACAAGCAAATGTTATGAATTATCTTGATGCAAAAGTGTATTATGATATGGGTGTTAAAAGAATAATAGCAGCTAGGGAGATAAGCTTAAGAGATGTTGCAGATATCAAAAAACATTTACCAGATTTGGAGATAGAGATATTTGTACATGGCTCTATGTGTTTTGCATATAGTGGACGATGTTTAGTAAGTGCTGTACAAAAAGGACGAGCTCCAAATAGAGGATCTTGTGCAAACGACTGTCGATTTGAATACACTTTATATGCTGGAAATGAAGAAAATGGATCACTTTTCAGACTTGAAGAAGAAGAGGGTGTTGGTACATATATTTTTAATGCAAAGGATATGAATCTGGCTTCCCATGTAGATGAAATAGTAAAAAGTGGTGTTGTGGATAGTATCAAAATAGAAGGTCGTACAAAGTCACCATATTATGCTGCTGTTACTGCTTATGCATATAGTATGGCTTTAAAAGATAGTAAAAATGATGAATTTGTAGCTCAAAAATATCAAGATGAACTAAACACTACTAAAAATCGTGGATTTACAGATGCTTACCTTATTCATAAACCATTTGATAAAAATGACACTCAAAATTATGAATATGCATTAAGTGCAGGTAGTTACGAAGTTACTGGATTTGTTCTAGCCGATGAAGATTACTTTGTATGTAAATATAAAGTATATCCAAATGATGGAATAGAGATAGAAATCTTTGCTCCAATAAACTCAACAATAGAAGAAGTTGAAAATGAATATGGTGCTATTTATAAAAAAGAAAATGGTAAATATTATATCACATTTAAAAAAATCATCACTTTAAGTGGAAAAGAATTAGAAACAGTTCATAGTGGAAATGTTAACCCTATAAAACTTCCAGGAAAACTTCCATTTATGACTATGCTACGTATTAAAACTCAAGAGATAGTTAATGACGATGAGACTATAGATTAAAATAGTCTATAGTCTCGTAGAAAAGATAATAGATTCTAATCTTTTATAACAGTACCAATACCATCACTTGTAAATACTTCCAATAAAATTGAGTGTTGAATTCGTCCATCAATGATATGAGCTTTTTCAACACCTCCGCGAATTGCTTCTAAGCATGCGTCAACTTTTGGTATCATGCCATCTGTAATAGTTTTATCTTTTTTATAGTTTTGTATTTCTTCTTCTGTTAAAGTTGATAATAGGTTCTTGTTCTTATCCAATACACCAGCAATATCAGTCATAAAAATAACTTTTCGTGCTTTCAAGGATGCTGCAATTTTACTTGCTGCAAAGTCTGCATTTATATTAAATCCTGGATGATTTACTTCATTTCCAGAAGCAATAGGTGCTATTACTGGTATGAAATTTTCTTTTAATAAATTAGTTACTACTGCATTATTTACATTTACAATGTCACCAACTAGACCATATTTACCATGATTTTTTGCTGTAGCACTCAAAAAGTTACCATCTTTACCCGTAATACCAATAGCTTTTCCACCATGAATATTTAATAATGATGTAATTTCTTTATTGATTGTACCTGCTAAAACCATTTCAACTACTTCCATAACTTGTGCATCAGTTACTCTCATACCATCAATAAATTCACTTTTTATTTGCATCTTCTCAAGCATAGAATTGATTTTATTTCCACCACCATGAACTATAACTGGCTTGATTCCAACCATATATAAGAGTATGATATCTTGTGCAAATCTATCTTTTAGTTCAGGATTGACTTGTGCTGCGCCACCATATTTAATAACAAAAATTTCATCTTTATATTTTTTTATATAAGGCAATGTTTCAAGTAGCAATTTTGCCTGTTCAATCTTTTTTTTCAATCTTTTACCTTTGAGTTTAATTGTATCTATTATAACAAAAATTACATTTTAGTTACGAAATAAAAAATCAATTAGAAAGAAATTTGCTATAATAGTGTATAAATAAATCAAATTAGGGGAATAAATTGCGAAGATTTAGAACATTTTTTTACAATAAATTTTATATAGAACTGATACTGGCAATAATATTATTTGCAGTGGCTATTTTTACTGATAGTATGATTATGATTATTGTATACCTGTTGTATTTTATCATTATGTTGGAAATAATAAGAGCAGTAATGAGCTTTATGAGAGAAAGAAGGGTTAAAATAAGGATACTAATTGATGCCTTTATTATATTAACATTAAGGGAACTTATCGTTAATGTTGTGAAAATAAATGAAGTAGAAATCGATAGTCTTGATACCATTTTAGGAAGTACGATTAACTTTCACATGCTTATATTTTGTGGGGTATTATTATTTTTATTTTTTCTTCGATGGCTGGCAATTTTAACATCACCTGATAAAGCAGGAGAATAGATATATTAAAATAAAAATATTCCTTTAAATTTTTCTTTAATTTAAAATTACGACTATAATTAAGATTTTTTAGGTATCCTAATGCACAATAAAATAAGGAAAAAATATGAAACATGAATTAATGAAACTACCATTCGAGTATGATGCTTTAGAGCCTCATATGTCTAAAGAAACTCTAACTTATCATCATGATAAACACCACCAAACTTATGTAAATAAATTAAATGAGCTTGTAATTGACAGTAAATTTGAAGATTCAGATTTAGAAGAAATTGTAAAAAAAGCTGATGGTGGTATTTTTAATAATGCTGCACAAGTTTACAATCATGATTTCTTTTGGAATTCAATTACTGCAAATGAGACTAAAATGTCTTCAGAACTCGAAAAAAAATTAATAGAGAACTTTGGTTCTGTTGATACATTTAAAACAGAATTTATTACAAAAGCTACTACACACTTTGGTGCAGGATGGGTTTGGCTAGTTGCTGATGCTAATGGTGCATTAAGTATCGTAACAACAGTAAATGCAGCATGTCCAATAACTACTGGATTAACTCCATTACTTACATGTGATGTTTGGGAACATGCTTACTATATCGATTATAGAAATGTACGACCTGATTACTTAACTCACTGGTGGACTTTAATTAACTGGGATTTTGTATCTGCAAATACTGCAAAAATATAATTTTTAAGCAATATAGCCACAGTATTTAAATAGTGTGGCTATATATTTTATTGATTCTTTTTAGTAAAATATATAGCATGTATCATTCGCATTTTTAGTTTTTATTATTTTATTATTATGATTATTATGATAAAATTACTTCATGAAAATAATAAAAACTAAAGATGAAAATTTTAAAGAAGAATTTAAAAATATATTGGATCGTGCAAAAGTTGATATCAAAAAGGTGTCGGGGATAGTTAATGCTATCATTGATGATATAGTAGAAAATGGAAACAAAGCTGTTAAAGAACATGTAGCTAAGTTTGATCATTGGACTCCTGTATTTGATACCGAGCTTTTAATTGATGTGAAAGATATGGAAAAAGCATACAATAATATTGATGATAAACTTAAAGAATCACTTCATTTGGCATACAATAGAATTAAAAATTATCATGAAAAACAATTACCAAAATCATGGATTGACTTTGAATCAAATGGTACTATATTGGGTCAAAAAGTATCAGCAGTAGATAGAGCTGGACTTTATATTCCTGGTGGGAAAGCTGCATATCCTAGCTCACTATTAATGAATGCTATACCTGCAATAGTAGCTGGTGTTGAAGAGATAGTTGTGTGTACTCCTACTCCAGATAACGAACCAAATGAACTTTTACTTGCAGCATGTCATTTATGTGGTATTAAAACTGTTCTTAAAGTTGGAGGTGCTAGTGCTATTGCTGCTATGGCGTATGGTACGGAAACTTTAAAAAAAGTTGATGTCATAACTGGTCCTGGTAATATTTATGTAGCAACTGCTAAAAAGCTTGTATTTGGTGAAGTAAATATTGATATGATTGCAGGTCCATCTGAAATTGGTATTTTAGCCGATGAAAATGCAAAATCTAAATACTTAGCTATAGATTTACTTTCACAAGCTGAACACGATGAAATGGCTAGTTCTATTATGATAACAACATCCCAAGAGATAGCAACATTGACAAGTATAGAAGTTGATAACTATTTAAAAGTTTTAACTAGAAATGGAATTGCTAGGAAATCTATAGATGAAAGAGGGTGTATAATAGTTGCATCTTGTATGACTGAAGCTATTGACCTTATGAATGAAATAGCACCAGAGCATTTGGAGGTGATGACACAATCTCCATTTGAATTATTACCATTGATTAAGCATGCTGGTGCTATTTTCTTAGGTGAAAATACTCCTGAGCCTATAGGTGATTATGTTGCTGGTCCTAACCATACCTTACCTACGGGTGGAACAGCAAAATTTTACAGTCCATTAAATGTAGAGAATTTTATGAAAAAAAGTAGTATCATTAGTTTTAGCCAACAAGCTATAAATGAAGTAGGTGAACAATGTGCATTACTAGCTGACACAGAAGGTTTAACAGCACACGCAGAATCTGTAAGAGTAAGAATAAGATAGTAGCAGAGTTTTGAAGTCAGATTGTTTTAAGATTAGGTCATTCACAAAAGGTTTTATGTAAATATGGAAGAGTTATCATTAGTTAAGAATCAGATTAAGGAATATATAAAAGAGTGTGGTGATACAAAAAGTTT
>CAWVZX010000068.1:0-6901 GCA_963934755.1 uncultured Arcobacteraceae bacterium
AGTTTATCAAATATATTTAATTTTTAAGGTTTACACAGTTAGATTTACACTCTCTCAAGATACTAGTTAAAGATAATAGACCTTTTGACCTTTTTTGCATTTTATTCATTATACTCCTAAATTATTGTTATTATTGTATGGTAGCGTTCCATAAATTAAATTTTATGCCCCAATTAGATCTATATTGGCATCAACCATAAGTTGAATCGTTTGAGTATCAATAGTTCCTACAAAAGTTTTAAATGCATCTCCACTATCATCAGTTGTACTTGACCATTCTCCCTCTGCTTCATTTAAAGCTAATATTAAATTATCACCCTCATTACCAAAAATTGTTAAGCTATTATCCTCATCAGTCATATTTAAAACATCATTGATATCTAAATTTAAGCTCATATTTCCAGACATATCACTTAGGTCTAGAACTTCAATATTTGCAATATTATTTGATAAATTATTAAAATCTATTGTTATATTACTGCCTGAATCAAAATGTAAAATATCGTAACCTATTCCTCCGTCAATTGAAGTATCATCGCTGTCAAATACAATAGTATCATCTCCAGCTCCAGCATTTATAGTATCTTGCCCTGCCCTAGCATCTATTTTTTCGTCAGCATCTGTACCTATTATACTATCAGAATCATCAGTTCCTATAATTTCTAGCTTCGCTTGTGTACTCATCTCAGCCGTCGCTCCGTTACTTAGTTCAGTAGAAACTACAGTTGCAGTTATTCCACCTAGAACCTCCGCTCCTATTGCACTTGTACTTACTATTGTTACGCTTGTATTTCCATCAGTATCTATACTTATCGTATAACTACCATCGGTATTAACAAGAATATTTTTTCCATCAGTATCTAATAATGTTACATCTGTAGGTAAACTAGTCAGTATGATATCTGATAAACTTTCACTGCCATCTGTATCTGTTAAGCCTGCATTTAATGTAATGGTGTACTCATAAGAATCAATTGCCTTTCCTGCATTACCTGCGAAAAGAGTATCATTACCAGTCCCAGTAAAAATTGTTTCCCAACTATCACCCACCATAATAATATCATTTCCAGTATTTCCAGTATTTCTTGAAGATTCTTCACTTCCTGTCCCAATTACAACTTCATTATTTCCAGTCATCAGAGTAAGAGCATCCCATCCATTACCAATCTCTAGCTTGTTTGTTGTCGCCGTATAAGTTTCTTTAGGAGCACTTTCAACTTCTATCTTATCTCCAACGATAGTTACTCCAGCAACTGAGTCTACAGTTTCACTTGTATCTACAGATATAAGATTCGCATCTGTTCCACCAAATTCTACACGTTCTACATTTGTCAGTGTCGTTGTTATTCCTGATGCAATATTATAAACCGAGTTTATTAAAGAGTTATCATCATTATTAACGTACCATTCACTTGCATCACCTTTAAAGATAACAGTATCTTCGTCGGTTCCACCATCAATTGATCTCCAACCATAATCAGCGATGATAATATCATCTCCTGTACCGCCATCTATTGAACTCAAACCATCAGAAATACCAATATTAAGAGTATCATCTCCTGTACCAAGTAGAACTTTATCCCAACCATCTCCCATGATTACATTATCCATACCTGTATCGGCATTAAATGTTGCCCATCCAATAGCAGCATCTCCAATTTGTGCATTATCATTACCTGTGCCTAAATTAATAGCATTCCAATCATCACCTATAATCATTGTATCCGCACCTGTTGTTGTTGGAGTAACACCATCTCTGGCAACTGATGTTGTATTTAATTCCTGAAAACCAGTTCCTCCATCACTCACTATTGTTGCAGCAGTTAAATCAATTACAGGGGCAACAGTATCAAATGTATCTGCATTAGGAGTAAAAGTATTTGTTAATGACATCCTATCACCAAAGATAACATGTTCTACATTAGTGAGTGTTGTCACCTCACCTGTTGGAATATAAGTAGCAGACGCAGAAGTTGCAGTTGTCATCACAAGATTCCAATCTAATTCAAGACCTTTAAGAATAGTAGTATCATCTCCTGTACCACCATCTATTGATGACCAACCCTCACCAGCGGTTATAATATCATCTCCTGTACCACCATCTATTGTACCACCATCTGAAGTACCAATATTAAGGGTATCACTACCTATACCTAAGTTAATATTCCAAAAACCATCTCCAGCAATGATAGTATCGTCTCCCGTATCTGCATCTATTGTTGAGTTTTCAAAATTTCCAGATTCTCCTACACTTTTTGCCGTAAAGGCAGTTTCGCTAATACTCATAGTAAGAGTTGGGGTTGATGCTATATCATTTACATCTATAGTATTAACTAGATTTATACCTTGGCTTATTCCTATATCTCCTGTATCTGAAGTGGCACTTACTGTAAAGTCTGGTAAATCTTGACCTGTATTTACTAATGTAACTCCTGCTTGTGTTAGGGTAATAACACCATTTGTATCTATTAGATAATTACTAGTATCACTAAGTGTCATAGTGATTATTGAATTATCTGGGTTTGAGGAACTCGCATTTGCTATTATTGTAGAAGTACTAGCAGTTCCCTCACTAATACTAGTAATTACATTTGTAAGGGTAACATCAAGTCCATCATTTACATCTATGGTACTAGCTAGGTTTATACGGGGAAATGCTACATTCTGCTGTACCACTGAGACTTCTTTCACTACATCATTTTCAATTGATGTATTTGTATCTCTAATAATTGCTTCTTGTACTCGAATAGAAAAACTTGAAAGATTAATATTGAGTCCACCATTTTTACTTACTGAGTCTTCCAAAGGAATATTATAGAAGATAAAAGTTGCAGATCAAATAAGATATATTATACTTTAAAAATATTACTCTCTATTTTAGCGCTTGCATTAATCATTTAAGTTATATTGTTAACTCTTTTTTTAAAAACTTATACGACTATGAACATCTATTTTATGTATTTCTATAAAATCATTGGTTAAAAACTGTTCTACAGCAACTCTTCCTATCATGGCAGCATTATCACTACAAAACTTCATAGGAGCTAAGAGTAGATTTGCATCATTAGTATTACAAAGATTTTCAATTTTGCTTCTAAGTGATTTATTTGCACTAGCTCCACCTACTATTGCAAAAGTTACTGGAGGATTCGTTTTAAAATATTTTTTTAATTTCATCAAAATATGATCTATCGCAGTTTTTTGAAAACTTGCAGATATATCTGAAATAGTTTGTTCATTAATATTATTATTTGTTTCTTCTTTTAAAATAGCTAACCTGACTGCATTTTTAAGACCACTATAACTAAACTGTATAAGGGGTGATTGTCTTAGTGGAATTGGAAGCTCATAAGCCGTTTCATCTCCATTGATTGCTAATCTCTCTATTGCGGGACCACCTGGATATCCTAATTTTAACATTTTAGCAACTTTGTCAAAACTTTCTCCAAAACTATCATCTATTGTACTTCCCACAACTTTCATGTCATTTAATCCATTTGCAACGATGAGTTGGGTGTGACCTCCAGATACTAATAATATAGTACAAGGAAAGATGGCTTCTTTTTCAATAAACAAAGAATAGATATGACCTTTGAGATGATTGACTCCAATAAGAGGTATCTTTAGACTAAGAGCAAGTGCTTTTGCCATAGTAACTCCTTCACTAAGGGTTACACTCAATCCTGGAGCATTTGTGACGGCAATTGCTTTTAAGTCTTGAAAATATTCAGTACATTCTTCAAGAATTTTTGGGAGTGCTTCTAAGTGAAGTCTTGAAGCAAGTTCAGGAACTACTCCACCATAAATACTATGCTCTAATTCTTGCGAAATCTTTTTATGATAAATTAATTTTTTTGTTTTTATTTCAGTGATAGCAATGCTACTATCATCGCAGCTACTTTCTATACTTAGTATCATTTACTCAATCACTCTTTCTATCCAGTCAACAGCACAACTTAACTCACCAAATCCACTCTGGGTATTTATATGACCTGCATTTTTCAATATTTTTAATCCAATATTTAATTCGCTTTGTAATTGTATCGCTTCATCTAAGTCTAGATATTCATCATCCGTACTTCCTACTAAAATGCTTTCTTTGGATCTTAAATCTGAAGGCACAGGATAAGGGAAAAATGTGCTAATTTCTTTCACATCACAATCTTTTCTTACGGGCGCAACCAGCATAAGTTTTTCGAGTTCTTTGATTTTATATTTTTCTACAAAATGAAACCAAAGGATTGTTCCTAAAGAGTGGCAAAGAACGATATCTGGTTGAAATCTGTCAAATTCTTTTTTTATTGTTTCCAACCATACAGCTAAAATAGGTAACTCTCTATTAGGTAAAGAAGGAAATGAAACTTCATAATTTAATTTTTTTAATTCTTGTGCTACCCACCACTGCCAATGAGGTTCATCACTTCCACCCCAACCATGTAGTATTAATACTTTTTTCATTATTGTAATATCCTTACTCATCTTAAAATATAAGATAAGTTCTTTTATATCTTTATGTTATATTTCTTTCTTTCTAATCTATCGATAATCTTTTTATCTAAAACTTGAATATCCAGTTTTGAATCTTCTAAAAACACAAGACCTACTAGCTCTTTACACTTTTGCTCTTTTTGATCAGCAGTAGAATGTTTTTTCCACTCTTGAAGTTTTTCTTCATATTCATCTACAATTTTATCTTCGTGATGTGTTCTTTCTAAAACTAAAGCAATAGTCACAATAAGAAGCATGATAAAAGGTATCAACATATCACCCATGTGCAAATATCCTTACTCTTTTATCTATTTCTAGTATATCTTCAATAGAGTTTATTTGTGTAGTGTGAAAATGATTAATTGCCCTTAATGAGGTATTAGCAATATCCAAAAATCCTATCTCATCATTTAAAAATCTTGCAACTGCTACTTCATTTGAAGCATTTAGGACTACACCTAGATTTTCATTTCGAAGTACCTCATCTTTTATTTCCCAAATATTATATCGCGAAGTTTCTATTTCTTTAAATTCAAGATTTTGAAGTTCCAATAAATTTATAGGATTTAATACAGGAGTATCAACTTTCCCCATAAGTGCATAAGCAATAGGTAGTTGCATATTTGCATTTGCTAAATGTGCAGTTGTACTTCCATCTACATAGTTAACCATTGCATGAATAATAGATTTTGTTTCAATAATTGCATCACAAGCTGTTGTATCAAAAAGCCATCTAGCTTCTATAAGCTCAAAAAGTTTATTGGTCATTGTGGCGCTATCGATAGTGATTTTATTTCCCATTGACCAGTTTGGGTGTTTTAATGCTTCTTTAACTGTAACAGATACTAGTTTTTCTAATGGATAATCTCTAAAGCTACCACCAGAAGCAGTAATAGTTAAGCTATTTACCGTTTTTTTATTATCAAGGAGATACCATAATCCAAAATGTTCACTATCTATTGGTGTTATATATGAAGTATCTATAAATTTACCAGCTGCTACTAGCGATTCTTTATTTGCTAATGCTACTGTTTTTTTGCAAGCAATAGCTTTTAGAGTTGGCTGTAAGCCAAAAAATCCTACAAGAGCATTGACTACTAAATTTGAAGTTGAGTTTTCAATAGCCTGTAAAATTGCTTCTTGTCCTACTTTGACATTAGTGTGATTCACTTTATGTATATCATCTTTTGATGCTATTATTACTAGTTTTGGTGAGAATTCTTGTAGTTGATTATTTAAAAGTTCAATGTTATATCCTGCTACAATTATTTCAATATCAAGATTGAATTTCTTTGCAATAGCTAGGGTATTGACCCCAATCGAACCAGTACTTCCTAGTACTATCAAGTAAATAACCTTAAGAGTACTAACATTATAATACCAGCAAAAAGGTAGCCATCTGTTCTATCTAAAATACCACCATGTCCTGGTAATATATCGCCACTGTCTTTTACATCGGCTTCTCTTTTTAAGTAGCTTTCAAATAAATCACCAAAAACAGAAGCAATAGCCACAAGAATGGAGATTATTAATGCCATTAAAAGCCCGATCTCTTCAGGTGCTACAATTAGCCCTAAAATAGAAGCTATAACAATTCCTCCAAAAACACCTTCTAGAGTTTTGTTAGGACTTGTCTCACAAAATTTAGTAGAACCTATACTTTTACCGACAAAATATGCACCAACATCAGCACTAGAAACTACAAGTAAAAGCCATAAAAGTGAACCCATTCCATAAGAGAAATAGAGTGATAGTAAAAATAAATAAGAAGCGATAGGGTAAAGTAAAGGTAAAAAAAGATTTTTATTGAATTCTTTTGTGTAGGCTAACATAGAAGCAAATATAACTGCAGCTACAAAGATTAAATCTTCTGGTTTAGGATAAAAGTAAGCTACAAGCCATATAATAACTGCATAGCTATAAATTTTATCATCATTTATTTTAAATAAATTCATAGCTTCTTTAAGAGCGACTAGCATAAGTGCTCCAAGGAAAAGCCATGTGAGTGCAAACGAATCAATCAATCCTATAATCAATACTACAGCCAATAAAGCTAAACTTGTTTTAATTCGTGTGGAACTTTGAGATAAAATATTTGCCATTTCTACACCTTTTTATAAAATTATATTATTATACATAATAGTTGGTAAATAGTTGGTAAATATGTTTTATAAAAATCAAATATTAAAAGGAAATATTAATATAAAAATTAATATACTATTACTTAATTTACAATAAAAGGATTTAAATGAAAAACATATTATTAAGTACAACACTTGTAACACTCGTACTATTTACAGGATGTTCTTATAAAGCTTCAAAAACACCTGTAGCGATGACTTACGATGGGAGTAAACTTGACTATTCTCAAGTTAAATATATGAAACAGGCTACTATATGTCAAAAATTAACT
>CAWVZX010000069.1:0-6771 GCA_963934755.1 uncultured Arcobacteraceae bacterium
CATAAGGAAGCAGGTTCCTCAAGGATTGAAATTGACTTAGAATTGCATAAATATCTATTTAAGATTAGACGACATAATATTGAAGATGAATTATATTTTCGAAATTTACTTGATAAGAATATTTATTCTTATCAAGTAGAAATGATCAATAGAAATAAAACTACATTATCTTTAGTCAAATTTGATGAAAAAGTAATTGAAGCTAAAAAAGACTTACATATAGGTTGGTGTAAAATAAATCCAAAATCAGTAGAAAAAGTAATAGCAAGTTTAAACGAATTAGGTGTTAGTAAAATCACATTTATAAATTGTGAATATTCACAAGGAAAATATGCTCTAAATTATGAGAAATTAGAAAAACTACTTATTAACTCAAGTCAACAATCTGGTCGAAGTAGTATTTTGAAACTTGAAGAATGTGAGAGTTTCCAAAGTTTTTTAGATAAAAATCCAAATACTTATATGTTTAATTTTTCAAAGCATTTAATAGATACAAAAAAAGATGATATTAATACAATTATTATTGGTTGTGAAGGTGGATTTTCTAATAATGAATTGGGTAGTTTTGATGCAAATAAACTAGTTGGAATTGATTCAAATTTAATATTAAGAAGTGAAACTGGAGTTATTACTATTGCTTCTAAGCTAATGGTTTAAGTTTTTTTATTTATAAAAAAAGGAAGAACAATTGTTCTTCCTTTTTTATTTTAGTTTTATTAATGAACTTGTCGCCAAATTTTTATTTTCCATAACCAAGCAAAAATTGCAAACACTACTAGATATCCTAAAAATGGAGCACCTAATGATTCTCTTTCTTCTTTTTTACTATCTCCAACTTCGCTTAAGTACTCAATAACTTGAGTTTCAGACTCTAAAGTTAATCCAACTCTAGGCATTGATGTACCTTCTAGATGTTTTTGAGGATTATTGATAAACTCGTGCAAGTAATTTTTACTTCTACTTCTAATATGTTGAGATAAATCTGGAGGGATTACGCCCATATAAGATTTAATATTTTCATCTGCTGTGCTAGAAGCCATTGTCCCACCATAAAAATCACCATATTTGATACTGTGACATCTTTGACAAGCATGAACAAATACTTCTTTATTTGTCATTTCTTTTGGAGCAATTGATTGTAAGTATGCAACAATATCTGTAATTTCTTGTGCTTGCATCCAGTTATAACTAGGCATTGGATGCGAAGCTCCATTTTGAAACTTATGTTGTGTTAAAGATGCAGTTGCAGGATCTTTAATATATGCAGCTAAATAGTTTGCATCATAAAGTTTTCCAGCAGTACTTAAATCAGGTGGTACAACACCATAAGCAGCTGCATTGGTAGCATCATCCATTAAAGAAGGAACACCAACTGCAGTAATACTATGGCAGGCAGTACAATTATTAGCTACTAGTTCAGAACCAGCTTGCACATTACCTATTTTACTTTCTAATCCTTTTAGATCTTCAAAAGTATAGTCTGGCGATGCAACTGGTGGATGTAGTTGACTGTGAGCAAATGGCTCAACACCCCAATATAAAACACCTGTAAAAAATGCAACTACAAGAAATATTTTAATTTCTCTCATTATAATGCTCCTCTTGCTTTTGCATCAGATTTTGTAACAAATGGTAATGCAATCCATAATAGAATGAATACTAAAGTAGCATAAAAACCAATATGTGCATTATCAAAATAATATGCTAGAAAAGAAACTTCTTCTCTTACTAATGCAATTGGAGGTAATTTACCATATATAGAAAGTACCACTAAATCTATAATCATGAGCCAGAACCATATAAAGAATTTTGGTCTTTTGTGAGCAGGTAGTATATCAGGATCTCTATCTAAGAATGGGAAAACAAGAAAAATCCCTTGGGCTAAAGCAAAAATTATAAGTCCAATATCTCCAGCTTTCATACCTAATATATCAAAAAATGGTCCTCTTAATGTTTCATAAGACCACAAGAAATACCATTCAGGATAAATATGTGCAGGAGTAACCATTGAGTTTGCTGGATCAAAATTAACTGGATCCATTGCAAAATTGTAATTAAAGAAAACCAAGTAAAAGTAAAAGAGTAAAAATAAACCAAGTACGGCAAAGTCTTTAGATAAGAATACGGGCCAAAATGGAACTACTTTGGATTCTTTTTTATTTCCAGCTAAATACTTTTCAGCTTCTGCATCATAATCAATATCTTCAGCATTTTGATTATTTACATGTGGAATTCTTAGAGTATAAAAATGAACAACTATAAGTAGGATAATTATTAAAGGCAATAAAAATACATGCAACATGAAGAATCGAGTAAGTGTAGCATCTCCAACGGAAAATCCACCTCTAATCCATTCAACTAATCCATATGCTTCTAATGATCCACCTGCAAATAAGTTAGTAATCACTGCAGCTGCCCAATAAGACATTTGTCCCCAAGGTAACATATATCCAGAGAAACCTGCAGCACTGAATGTTATAAATAATAACATACCAGAAATCCAGATTAATTCTCTACCTTTTTTATAGGAACCGTAGTAAATACCTGTAAACATATGAATATAAATAATAAGGAATATAACCGAAGCTGCAACTCCATGCATATGTCTAAATAACCATCCATACGCTACTTCTTGCATGATTGTGTAGTTAACACTATCAAATGCCAATGCAGTATCTGGTTTATAATACATTAATAAAAAAATTCCACTAATAATCAACATTGTAAATGTGGTAGCTAAAACTACACCCATAGCCCATAAAAAGTTGATATCTTTTGGAACCCAATATTCTGTCATCATTGTTTTCCAAAATTGTTTACCATTCAATCTCTTCTCAAGGCCTTCTGCACTAAAAAATGATTCTGTAATTTCTGCCATATTTTATCCTTGTACTCGAGCTTGTGCCATTGCTTTTGATTCTTTTCCCTCATTGCCAAGAGTAAGAACAGTGCCATTAAGGCTAAATGGTGGGACAACTAAAGGTTTTGGTGGTGGACCAAATACTTCTTGTCCGTTAACATTAAATACTCCTCCGTGACAGGCACATTTCCATTTGTCTTTTTGCCATGCAGGAATACATCCAAGATGTGTACAAAGACCAACTGTTATAGTGTATCTTTTATCTGCAATGACTAAATCACCAGCGAAATTTTCCATATCTGAAGTTTTTTGAAGAACAAAAATCGGTTGCCCTCTCCATGCAAATGTTTGTGGTATTCCTGGTACTAAGTCAATTGTTGCAAGATCAATTGTTGTAAACCCTGCTGCTAAGACTGAAGGAAGTGGATCCCATGCTCGTTTCATACCAACAAGTGATGCAACTCCTCCAACTGCAGCTACAGCTGCAAATGACATACCAAGAAAATCTCGTCTATTAGTTTTGTTAGACATTATTTTTCCTTATATAGTAGTTTTTAATCGATGAATTATAATCTTTTTTCACTTAAATGAGTTGTACATATAGCAAATTTCAGATTATATTAAGAAATTATGTCTCGATTGTCCAAGATTTAAACTTAAAGTACAATTTCTTTATTTTCAAATTCTAATAAAAGTACTTTAGGTTCAATCTTGGTTTCTCTTTAAGTAATCATTAGTTATAATTTCTAAAATATAATATATAAGGATAAAGTATGGATTTTGTTTCAATTATTATGGGTAGTAAATCTGATTATGAAATTATGAAAAATTGTGCGAATACACTAGAAATGTTTAATGTGAAATATGAATTGATTATATCATCAGCTCATAGATCTCCAGATAGAACAAAAAGATACATTAAAGAAGCAGAAAACAAAGGTGCAAAAGTATTTATAGCTGCTGCTGGAATGGCTGCTCATCTTGCTGGTGCTATTGCTGCAGGTACTACAAAACCTGTTATTGGAGTACCGATGAAAGGTGGGGCAATGGATGGTATGGATGCTATGCTTTCAACTGTTCAAATGCCTTCAGGCATGCCTGTTGCTACTGTTGCACTAGGAAAGGCTGGCGCTATTAATGCTGCATATTTAGCTATTCAAATATTAGCTATTTTTGATAAAGAATTAGCTGTTAAATTACAAGAAGATAGAATAATAAAAGAAAAAACTGTAGCAAATGATTCTCAAGAGATAGAAGTACTTATTTCTTTATGAACAATAAAACTATAACATTTTCGCAAATGTTGTTAAAACTACAAGAGTACTGGCTAAATCAAGGTTGTAATATACTGCAGCCTTATGATATTTCAGCAGGTGCTGGCACATTTCACCCTGCTACTATTTTAAGAAGTCTTGATAGTAAACCTTGGAGTGTAGCTTATGTAGCACCAAGCAGAAGACCAACAGATGGTAGATATGGTGAAAATCCAAATCGTTTAGGTTCTTATTATCAATTTCAAGTTTTAACAAAACCTAGTCCAGATAATATTCAAAATTTGTATTTAAAATCTTTAGAATATTTAGGATTGGATTTATCAAAACATGATATTCGCTTTGTAGAGGACAACTGGGAATCACCTACGCTTGGAGCATGGGGTCTTGGTTGGGAAGTTTGGCTTGACGGAATGGAAGTCACTCAGTTTACTTATTTTCAGCAAGTAGGAGGAATAGCTTGTGATCCTGTTGCTGTGGAGATTACTTATGGAACAGAAAGACTTGCAATGTATCTTCAAGGTGTTGATAATATCTTTGATATCGTTTGGAATAAAAATGAACATGGCGTAACAACATACAAAGATATCCATATGGAAAGTGAAATAGAATTTAGTAAATATAACTTTGAAGTTGCAAATACTGATATGCTATTTAAACATTTTGATGATGCCTTTGATGAATGTCAAAAATGCTTAGAAGCTGGATTACCTTTACCTGCTTATGATCAATGTATGCTAGCCTCACATTCTTTTAATACTTTGGATGCTCGAAAAGCAATTAGTGTAACTAGTAGACAAAATTATATTTTAAAAGTGAGGGAATTATCTTTAGATTGTGCAGCCATGTATAAGATTCAAGAACCTATTAGACTTAAAAGATTAGGTTCCTAAACACTTTTATGAAAATAAATGAAATCTACAACTATTTAGATTCGCTTTCGCCATTTTCTTTACAAGAAAAATGGGATAATAGTGGATTAATAGTTGGACATATGGATGACGAATTTGATAATATTTACATCTCTTTAGATTTAGACTTAGAACTAATAAAAAAGATTAAAAATAATAGTTTGATTATTACTCATCATCCTCTTATTTTCTCTGCCTTGAAAACTTTGAACAATGATAGTTATAGTACTAAAATATTAAAACAACTTATTCAAAAAGACATAGCTCTTATTTCTATGCATACACATATTGATAAAACACATTTAAATACTTATGTAGGCTGTAATGTATTGGGTCTTGATTTTAAAAAAGATAAAGATTTTATTTTAAGAGCGGATATAAGTTTATCTTTTGATACTTTCACTAAACTTTTAAAAGATAAATTAAATTTACAGTATCTAAAAATAGTAAATGCCAAAAAAGAGATAAAAACTGTATCCCTAACTACAGGTTCTGGTATGTCGCTATTACCGAGTATAACTACAGATTGTTTTTTAACTGGTGACATAAAATATCATGAAGCAATGGAAGCAAAAGCTAGAAATATTTGTCTTATAGACATCGGTCATTACGAAAGTGAAATACATTTCGTAGAATTGATAAATTCACTTATAGAAAAATATTTGAAAACTAATGATAAAAAAGCTATAATGCTAAAATCACATAATCCATTTAATTACATATAAGGAAAAAAGATTGAATAAACATTTAGAACAATTGGTAAAACTATCGACATTCGATAAAGATATTGTAAATTTTGATCCAAAAATCAAAAATGAAGAAGAAAAGCTGAAAGTTTTTACACACGTTTTAACTAAATTAACAGAGAATGTAGAGAAGTTATATGTAATCATAGACGATGCTAAAAATAAGAGAATCAAAAATGATATTCATTTAAAAGAATTATCTTCTAAGCTTATAGAGATTGCTGGAAAACATAAGTTAGCTAAAAATGAAAAAGAAGTTAAAGCATTGCAACTTGAAGAAGAAATCGCAAAAGAGCAAGTTAACTTTGCAAATGAAGAAATTAATAGATTAAATGCACTTGCTAGTTCTAAAACTGAAGAGCTTGATGTACTTAAAGAAGAATTAGTAAAAGAAGAAGAATCAGTTAAAGAGTTAAAAGAAACTATTGATGCAAATATTGAGGTATTAGTAAAAGGTAAAAATTCAATTTATGAAGAAAAATCTATTCTAGTTTCAAGTGTTGATTCAAAAGTATTGTCTTTTTATGAAAAAATTAAAAGATGGGCAAATGAAAAAGCAGTTGTGCCTATTAAAAAACAAGCATGTTACGGTTGTCATATGAAATTAAGTGATAGATTTTATGCTGAGTTTACTGCTTCTAATGAAATCATGAATTGTCCTCATTGTGGTAGAATTATCTATAAAGAGAATGAGCCATCAGATTAATATCTGATTATAGAAGATAATGAATAATGTTTAAATTTATTTATTATCTTTTAGCATTAGTTTTGTACCTAATTGCTATCCCTTTTCTGCTTTTAAAATCTCGCAACAAAAAATATTCAAGAGCAATACCTGACCAGTCTGTAATAAGGTAATTTGATTCAAATGTATTGTGAAAGCTAGAGTTGTTACTTTGAATTATTACGCAATCTTCATTATATTTATTTTTTAATTTGTTTAAAAAAGTATAGGTTTTATGTGATACTTGTGAGTGAGGTCT
>CAWVZX010000070.1:0-6520 GCA_963934755.1 uncultured Arcobacteraceae bacterium
CTAAGTGATTTAGGAATAGAAGGTGGGTTTACACAGTTTATTTTACAGTCTCAATAATTTATTGAAAAGCTTAATTGAAAAACGTGAAAACTCTTTATTGGGGGCTTCTTATGAGTATAAATTTGCAAAAATAGATGCTAATTCATTATTAGATAATGTCGATGATTTATATTCAGCAAAAAAAATGTATATTGAAAATAAATATGATATATTACTGAGTAAATATAAAATTTTGAATGTTATTGGCATTATAAAAACCAATATATTAAAATAAGTGATTAAGGATTAAATTAATGCAGTTTAGAAAGTATGTAAAAAATTCAGTATTAGATTCTCTTGTAATATTTTCAAAACTGCATGGTAAAAGATATAGTGCAGAAGTATTAAGCGAAGGTTTACCAATTGCAGAGGGCGAATCTGCACCAAAATTATTTTCAGTTAATCAGGATAATTCAAGAGGCTTATTTACAAGAGCAGCAAAACGAGCAGGATTTAAGGCTAGTGTTTCTAAAATATTTATGGATAGTATTAGTAGTTTAGTTTTACCATGTATCATTTTGCTTAAAACAGATGATTCAAATGAAGTAAATTCCTGTATCTTAGAATCTTTTGATGAGTTAAGAGAATATGCATATGTAATATTTCCTGAAGTTGGAGACACTGTAAATAAAGTTAAACTGTCTGATTTGACAGAAGAGTATTTTGGGATAGGATTTTTCCTAAAGCGCGAATACCGATTTGAATCTGATGATTTTAAGTTAATTGACATTAAGCAAAAGCATTGGTTTTGGGATACAATATATAATGTGAAATATATATACAAAGATGTATTATTAGCTTCTTTAGTAATTAATATTTTTATGATAGCAACACCTATATTTCAATGAATGTGTATGACAGAGTAATACCAACAGGCGCATTTGAAACTCTTTGGATTTTTGCATTTGGTGTTGTTATTATTTATATTATTGATTTAGGACTAAGATTTGTTCGTACCTATTTACTTGAAGTCGCAGGTAAAAAAGCGGACATTATCATGTCTTCAATGATATTTGAAAAAGTTATGGATTTAAAACTATCTTCGATGCCCAAACCAGTTGGTTCTTTTGCTAATGTTTTAAAAGATTTTGAGTCAATACGAGGTTTTATGGCTTCTGGTGTCATTACAATTTTAATTGATTTACCATTCGTAGCTATATTTTTATTTACTATTTTTTACATATCTGGTACATTAGTTTGGGTGCCAGTTATTTCGATATTAATTATTCTTCTTTATACATATAGCATAAAAGATAAAATGCTAGCAAGTGTGAAAGAAACTTCTGAAGCTACATCTCTTAAAAATGGTGTTTTAATTGAATCTATTTCAAATTTGGAAACATTAAAAAGTTTAAATGCATTAAGTTTATTTCAATATAAATGGGAAGAAACAACGGGAGAAATTGCTGAAAAGGGAGTCAAAACAAAAACATTATCTGCTGCAATTGCTACAGTATCAGGATTTGTAACGCAACTTAATACGGTGCTTCTTATTATATTTGGAGCATATATGATTGATATGCAAATGATAACAATAGGAGCACTCATAGCAACAGTCATTATGTCAGGAAGAGTAACAGGACCGATGGGTCAAGTTGCTGGAATGATTGCATATTATCAATATGTTCAAGCTTCATATGATTCTATTGAAAGCATAATGAACCTGGATTGTGAGCATCCACACGATAAAGAATTTATTCGAAGACCTGCCTTTAAAGGTAGTATAGAATTTAAAAATGTAAGTTTTTCTTATCCTGGGACCGAATATAAACAATTAATTGATATAAATATTAAAATAAAAGAAGGTGAAAAAATTGCTATTTTGGGTAAGGTAGGTTGTGGAAAAACTACATTACAAAAGCTTATATTAGGATTTTATTACCAAGAGGAAGGCTCTGTACTTATTGATGGTATTGATATCAAACAAATTGATCCTGTAGAAATAAGATCACATATATCTTATATGGCACAGGAAAATGTTTTATTTGCAGGAACTGCTAGAAGTAATATTATTATAAAAAATAATCAAGTAGGAGATGATGAACTCATACGAGCCGCAGAAATGAGCGGTTCTTCAGACTTTATAAATAAACATCCTAAAGGTTTCGAATTGCCGATTACAGAAAAAGGCGAAAATTTATCAGGAGGACAAGCGCAGGCTATATCACTTGCTAGAACATTGATTGATGATAATAAACTATTTATTTTAGATGAACCAACTAAATCCTTTGACAGTGGTACCGCAAAAAAAGTTTTAAATAATATAAAAGAAATAGTAAAAAATAAAACATTAATTTTAATTACACATCAACCCAGTGATTTAGAAATTGTTGATAGAATTATAGTAATGGATAGTGGAAAAATAGTTCTTGATGATACTAAAGAAAAAGTATTACTTAAATTAGCTGATGGAGGTAAATATTGATTGAAAATAATACTTCTTCTAGAACGCCAATACTAGAAGAAAAGTTTAAAGAGATGCTGTTATTGAACGATATAGCAAATGAAAATATGGCTTATTGTGTTATTGATGATAATTTAAATATACAAAGTATAAGTAAAGCTTTTACAGATATATTTGGATATTCAACTTATACATCAAAGAATCACTTATGTAGTAATATCATCACAAAAGAATATAGATCGAAATTTTACAATGGTTGTGAGTATGTAAAAAATAACGGTATTCAGTCTTGGGGTACAGAGCTTATTCTTGAAACAATAGGAGGAAAAGAACACCATGTTAAGATTATTATAAACCCGAGATTTTATGAAGAAAAATTTAGTGGGTTTATATTGATAATACATGATATAACACATCAAAAATTATTAAATAAATTACAAGTAAAAATGTTTTCTGATAAAAAGCTACATGAGAATACATTAGAATTTGTTTCTAGCACTAGTGCTGCTTTTTTGGATACAATATCTAATAAAGCAAGTGCAGTAGTAAAAATAGTAGTTAGTTTTATTTTATTATTTATAATATATGCAAGCTTTTTTGAGATAGATGAATTATCAAGAGGAACTGGAAGTTTTATACCAAGTGCTAAAGTGCAGTATATAAAGAATTATGAAGGTGGTATTGTTAGTGAAATTCTTGTGCGAGAAGGGGATAGTGTTAAAAAAGGACAAATATTAGTCAAGCTTAATCCAATAGCACAAAGATCAATATTAGATGAGAATAAAATTAGATTATCAGAATTGGAAGCAAAACTTGTAAGATTAAAAGCGGAATCATTAGGAATTGAAATGAAGATAATCCCTTGTAAAGATGGATGTTCTGAAAAGCATATATACTTAGAGAAGAAATATTATATTTCCAACATGCAAAAACTTAATAAAAATTTATCAAAACAAAAGGAACAATTAAAGTCAAAACAAAGTACTTTGGTAGATGCTGAGAATAAATTTGCAATATTAGAAATAAACTTTAAGATTTTATTAGATGAATTTAAGTTAAAAAAATCTCTGGAAAAGAAAAAAATATTTACACGATTTGAATTAGGTTTATTAGAACGAGCATTAAATGTTGCACGAAGCGAAATAAAAAGCGCAAAAGAAACAATCGTTCAAACAAAAACTCAAATACAAGAGATTTTAGATGGTATGGATGAAAGTATTTTAACATTTAGAAATAAAGCATCCCTTCATTATAATGAAACATCTTCTGATATTTCAAGACTGAAAGAAACAAAAAAAAATTTACAGGATATAATTAATCGTAGAGTAATAAGATCGCCTGTTAAGGGGGTAATAAAAGAACTCTTTGTAAATACACTAGGAAGTGCTGTCGCACCATCAGCAGAATTACTAACAATTGTACCAGACAATTACGAGCTGATTGGAAAAGTTAAAATTAGACCAGCAGATATTGCAAAGTTATACATAGGTCAAGTAGTTAAGCTAAAAGTAACAGCTTTTGATTATTCGATATACGGTGATTTAGAAGGAAAGATTACGTTTATTAGTCCTGATACAATTACCGAGAAAGGTAAAGCCAAAGATTTTTATATAATACATGTGAAACCAAAAGCTAACTATTTAAATAATAATAAAGAATATAAAATTAAAGTTGGGATGACTATTAACGCTGATATTTTAGTCGGTAAAAAAAGTATCATGTCGTTTGTATTAAAACCTATTATAAAATCAGTACAAAAATGATAAATTAAGAATGATTATAAAAAAACTGGATATCGTAAATCATATTGAAAAATTACAAGCCTTATTTTGTCGTAAAAAAGAAATTAATCTGGATGGCGACATTAATATTCACTATTCAATTATTAAAGAGTTAGAAAACTTTTCACTAAAAAAACCACCCGAGTTAGTTGAGTTAAGTGGACTTATTAATTATTTACAGAAGCAAGGAACATTGAAAATATACGAAATATATGAATTTATCAAAATAATTATATATTTTAAATATTTAAAAAAGTTTACTTTTACTGGGAAATTGGAAACATGGATAAATAAGATAATCATCCCTGTAGAACTGAATACTATCATCAAATCTTTTAATGATAAAGGTGAAATTTTATATGGTTTTAGTAAGGATTTAGACAGAATTAATTCAAGTTTATATTATAATAGAGACGACATTAAACAAAAACTTCATGCTGTGATTAATAGTAAAAATTTGCAAGCTTATTTAGTAGATCGCCAAGTACATCTTGTCCATGGAGAACAAACCTTAATGGTACGTGCAGGGTTTAATAATGTATTAAAATCTAAAGTTATGGATAGAAGTCAAAGTGGTTTTTTTTATGTTTTACCACATAGTGTTAGTGAGTTAAAGCAAAAGCAAGCAGATTTGATAAATTTAAAAGATGATATCTTGTATAAAATTGCAAAAGAATTTAGTGGAATCTTAACAAAACAATTAATATTCTTAAAATTTATTAATAAAGAATTTGACCGATATGATCACTACCAAGCACGTCTAGAATTTGCAAAACTTAATGATTATAATTTTATCTTACCTGATAAATTAAATAATAATAAAGTACAAAAATTAGTAAACTTCAAGCATCCAGCTTTGCATAATGCTAAAAGTGTAAGCATAGACTTTAGTAAAAATGTAATTATGATTACAGGTGTGAATGCTGGTGGTAAGACGATGCTTCTTAAATCCATTTTGAGTGCAATATATATGTCTAAATATCTGATTCCATACTCGTGTGACAAATCTACTGCGATTGGTACATACAAAGAAATAAGTGCAATTTTAGACGATCCGCAAAGTGTAAAAAACGATATCTCTACATTTGCAGGGCGTATGCTTGAATTTAGTAAATTGTTTACAAAGAATGATATTATAGTAGGTGTTGATGAGATAGAATTAGGTACAGATAGTGATGAAGCAGCATCTTTATTTAAAGTAATAATAGAGGAATTAATAGAAAAGAATATTAAAATTATTGTAACTACTCATCACAAGAGATTGGCAGCATTGTTAGCAGCTAATTCTAAAGTTGACTTAATAGCAGCTATATATGATGAATCAGCTAGACTTCCTACCTATGAGTTCTTGCAAGGAACAATTGGAAAGTCATATGCCTTTGAAACAGCTCAGCGATATCATATTCCTGTAAGGGTAGTAAATAAAGCAAAAGAAGTTTACGGCGATGATAAAGACAAATTAAATGATTTAATTCAAAGAAGTAGTGATTTAGAAAGAGAATATAGAGAAAAGATATCATTATTGGATGAAAAAATATATAAAACTTCACAATTGGAAATAGACCTAAAAGATAAAAAAGAATTTATGGATACAGAAATTATATCTCAAAAAAATAAATTAGAAAAAGAATTTACAGAAGCTATACTTGAAGTAAAAAAAGCTGTTAAATTAAATAATATAAAAGAACAGCATCAAATCTTAAATAAAGTTCATAAACAAAAGCAAGAAATAAAAATAATAAGAAATCAAGATGAAATTGATTTAAAAGTAGGCGATAGTGTAAAATATAATACTACAAAAGGGATATTGATATCTATAAAAGGTAAACAAGCAACTATTGAAACCAATGATGGAATGAAGTTAAAATTAGCATTTAGTAGCTTGCAAAGAAGTGGTAATATACCAAAAGTTAAACCTAAAAGTATTAAAATAAATATTGAAAAACCAGAATCAGGATACATAAAATTAGATTTACATGGTCAAAGATCAGATGAAGCTCTAGCAAATCTTGATAAATTTTTATCAGACAGTTTAATTGCAGGGTTTGATGAAGTTTTAGTTTATCATGGTATTGGTACGGGAAAATTAGCGAGAGCTGTGTCAGAATTTCTAGATACATATCCTAGTATTGTAAGTTATAGTGATGCTAATTCTAAAAATGGTGGCTTTGGGGCAAAAATTATAAAATTATAAAACAAGATTTAACTACAAAAACACATAAAGCTTATACTACACCTGCATAAATTCCAAAATTTAAGCAAATCCAAAGCAAAACACCTTGACAAAGAGATTAAA
>CAWVZX010000071.1:0-6318 GCA_963934755.1 uncultured Arcobacteraceae bacterium
AATTTATAATTTAGTTTTTGAGAATGCAAAAAAAGAAATGTCAAGTTTAAATATCCAATATTCAAAAATCAATAATTTCATTACAGTAAATGAAAATAAAATTGAAATTTTAAATACTTATATAAAAAAGCAAAATGTTATTCAAATAAAATATTTAGATTTAGTAAATATTCAAGAAAAAACATTAAAATCTTTAAAAAAGAAACACAAAAATTATCAAAAAAATTTAGCTACATTAATTAATAAACAAAACAAAATTACTGATTTATTAGGGAGTTTAAATATATTAAAGAAAAAAGAAATTAAGAATGAAGAGTTACGCATAAAAAAAGCTCAAAGATTAGCAAGAAAAAAGCAGAAACAAAGAAAAGAAAGAGAAAATGCACTAGCACAAAAGAGTAAAAAATCCCAAGAGATTAAGATTAAAAAAAGAAATAATTTCGATGATAACATTAATATAGAGGTGAGAAAAATCGGATCTTCTGCTAAAGGTGTTAAAGTATCTAAATATAATGGTAGAACAACAATTGCTCCTCTTCGAGCATATAAAATAACCAAAAGATTTGGTAAATATTATGATGCTGTGTATAAAATGGAACTTTTTAATGAATCAGTTGCAATGCAAACAAAAATACCAAATGCAAAAGTTTTTAGTGTATTTAAAGGTCAAGTTGTTTATGCCAAACAAAATTCTGGACTATTAGAAAATGTTGTTATTATTAAACATAAAAATAATTTACATACAATTTATTCGCATTTAGATCAAATCGCACCAACATTAAAAACTGGAAAATGGATACCTAAAGGTTATATAGTTGGACGTATTAGCGATACCTTAGAATTTCAAGCTACTGCAAATAGTAAGTATATCGATCCTTTACAGTTAATTAAAGGAGTAAAGTAATTTTCTTAAAATTAAATCTTTATTTGTCCTGTAATTGCTTTTGAAAGGGATAGGATATCTATATTTTCTAAACTAACACCTGTAGGGATACCTTGAGCAATTTTGGTAAATATAATATTTTTATTTTTAAGTCTATCTTCTATATACAATATAAAAGCATCATTTGCTAGGCTGGGAGTAATTGCAAAAAGTACATTATTTATTTCAAGTTTTTCTACTTGTTTGATCAAGTCGTTAAGAATAGTATTTTCTAATGATTCTATGACGAAGTATTTTCCGCTAAATTGTTTTGATTCTTCAATTATGAAAATATCTTTGGCACTTTGAACAATACATAAAGTAAGATTATCTCTATCTTCATCTAAGCATATTTCACATATTTCATTTTCGCTCATAGCATGGCATTTGATGCACTTCTTAATATCTCTTACTGCTGTTTCTATACTATGTGCAAGTTTCATTCCTATATATGTATTTTCAGTTACAATGTAGTAAGCTAATCTTATCGCAGATTTTTTCCCAACTGAAGGAAGCATTTCGAATGACTCCACTAAATCATAAAATTTGTTTAAACCTTTATTCATAAGAAATATTATAGCTAAGATTCGATAAAATTAGTGATTAAATATTATAAATTAAAAGGAAGAATATTGACTGATCTTTGTTATTATGAAATATTAGAAGTAGAAAGTGATGCGGATAAAGGCACAATAAAAAAAGCATATAGAAAAATGGCTATGAAGTATCATCCTGATAAAAATCCAGGCGATAATCAAGCTGAGGAAAATTTCAAGTATGTAAATGAAGCATATCAGGTGCTAAGTGATGAAGAAAAAAGATCTAATTATGACAGATATGGAAAAGAGGGGTTAGCAGGTCATGGTCAAGGTGGCGGATTTTCGCGTGGCGGAGGATTTGATGACTTAGGATCTATCTTTGAAGAAATGTTTGGTGGAGGCAGAGGAAGGCGAACTCAGCAAAAAACATATAAATATGATTTAGATACAGAGATTGAAATAGATTTAGAATTTAATGAAGCAGTTTTTGGATGCAATAAAGAATTAAAATATAAATTTAAAACAGCTTGTAAACCTTGTAAAGGTTCAGGAGCTAAGGGTGGTAAATTAAGTACTTGTAAAACATGTAATGGGCAAGGACAAGTTAATGTGAAACAAGGGTTTATGACATTTGCTCAAACATGCCCGCATTGTAAGGGATCAGGTCAATCAATTTCAGCCAAATGTACAAGTTGCCATGGTGTAGGATATGATGAAAAATCAGAATCTTTTAAAGTTGATATACCAGAAGGTATTAATAATGATAATAGAATAAGAGTTGGGAATAAAGGTAACATAGCACCCGATGGAAGCAGAGGTGATTTATATATAGTTGTTAAAGTTGAAGAAGATAAAAACTTTATAAGACATGACGATGATATATATTTAGAAATTCCATTATTTTTTACTCAAATTGCATTGGGTGATTTGATTATAATTCCTGGTTTAAGAGGGGAATTAGAACTGAAAATACCTAAAAATACACGAGATAAAGAACAAATTATTTTTAGGGGTGAAGGTATTAAAAGTGTTAATGGCTATGGAAAAGGTAGCTTTATAGCACAAATTAAAATACAATATCCTGATACAGTTAATAGTGAACAGCGAGAATTGTTAGAAAAGTTACAATTGAGTTTTGGAATAGAATCAAAACCTCACGAAGATATTTTTGAAGATATGTTTGCAAAAGTCAAAGGCTGGTTTAATTAACTATGAATGTAAAAGTTCAAGCAATGGGTCCTTATCAAACTAATTGCTATATAGTAACAATTGACAATAAAGATTTCATAATAGATCCTGGAGTTGAAGCTACTACATGGGTATCGCAGAATATTACAAATCCAATTGCCATTTTAAATACACATGGACATTTTGATCATGTTTGGAGTAATGATGAATTAAGCAAGAAACTAAACCTTCCAATATACTGCCCAAAAGATGATTGCTTTATGTTAGAAAATGATCCTCTTGGGCAAGATGCACCAAAAAGTGTGGCTGATTTTGAAATTGAACATGATGAAACAATAATTTTATTCGGGGTACAGATTAAATTTCATTTTTTCCCTGGCCATACACCAGGTTGTAGCGCCATACAAATAGAGGATAATTTATTTAGTGGAGATTTTATTTTTAAAGGATCTATTGGACGAGTCGATTTCCCTTATTCCAATCCAGAAGATATGAAAAATAGTATACATAAAGTTTTATCTTGGGATGAAGATGTGAATATATATCCAGGACATGGTAATAAAACGACATTAAATTCAGAAATTGATTCTTTAAAATCATGGTTAAATTATATTTAGTTAAAAGAAGAGAATATTCTCATCCTTTTTATACATAGTTAGCTATTAAATCACCCATTCTTGAGCAATTGACTTGTTCTTTACAATCATAAGCCGCTAAATCACCAGTACGGTAACCTTCAGACATAGTTTTTTTGATAGCATTATCAATTGCATCAGCAGCAGCCTCTTCATTAAGAGAGTATCTTAACATCATGCTCGCACTAGCAATGGTGGCAATAGGATTTGCAATACCAAGCCCTGCAATATCAGGAGCTGAACCATGAATTGGTTCATAAACTGCCGTCTTAAGACCCGTAGAAGCAGAAGGTAATAATCCAATAGAGCCACTTAGCATAGATGCTTCATCACTTAAAATATCACCAAATATATTTCCTGTTAATACAACATCAAATTGTCTTGGATTTGCAATAAGTTGCATAGCACAGTTATCAACATACATATGAGTTAATTCTACTTCTGGATATTCTTTAGCTATTTTTTCTACAGTTTCTCTCCATAGTTGAGAAACATCTAGAACATTTGCTTTATCTACAGAACAAACTCGTTTATCTCTTTTCATTGCAAGTTTGAATGCTACGTGAGCGATTCTATTAATTTCTTCAACTGTATATACCATGGTATTCCAACCCTTGGTTTCATTTTTACCTTTTGGTTCTCCAAAGTAAATTCCACCAATTAATTCTCTAACAACCATTATATCAACACCCTTGATAACTTCTGGTTTCAAACTACTTGCGTCTATTAATTCATCATATACAGTAGCAGGTCGTAAATTTGCAAAAACTCCCATCTCTTTTCTTAATCGTAAAAGTCCAGATTCTGGTCTTAATTCTCGTTCCAGATTATCCCATTTTGGTCCACCAATTGCTCCAAATAAACAAGCATCAGAAGCTAAAACTCCATCAATAGTTTCTTGTGGTAAAGGATTTCCTGTTGCATCAATAGCACATCCACCCATTAGGTATTCTTTATAGTTGAAATTTATATTAAATTTATTTCCAACTGATTCAAGAACTTTTATAGCTTCATTTACTATCTCAACACCAATTCCATCACCTTTTATCACTGAGATGAGATAGTTTTTAGGCATTCTTTGCTTCTTTTGCAGCGTAGTTCATTAACCCACCACATTCTAATAACTCTTGCATAAACGGAGGGATCGGACTAAATGTATATGTTTTCTTTTTATCTATGTTTTCAATCGTACCTTCATCTAAATTAATTGTAATATTTTCACCCTCTATAATATCTGCAGCATTTTCTAATTCAAAAATAGGTAAGCCCATATTAAAAGCATTTCTATAAAATATTCTAGCAAATGTAGGGGCAATTACAGCAGCGATACCAGCAGCTTTAAGCGCGATTGGCGCATGTTCTCTACTACTACCACAGCCAAAGTTTTCACCAGCAACTATAATATCACCTGCTTGTACTTTTGATGCAAAGTCAGTATCAGCATCTTCCATTACGTATTTTGCTAAGTGATCTGGGTCACTACTATTTAAATATCTAGCCGCAATTATTAAATCTGTATCAATATTACTTCCAAAACTCCATACTTTTCCAGTGATTTTGTTCATTCTGTTTACTTCCTTACTTTGTTATTCTGTTTATTATTACTGCATATTAGCTAAAAAATCATTAATTAATCATTTTATAATAACATTTGGATATAATACACTAATAAAAACTATAGATAAGGCTTATACTCATAAATGGCAGCAAAAGTAAAAGATATAAACAAAGAAATCGAAAAAATATTCAAGGATAGTAAAGATAACATGCTTACACATGAGGATGTAATTGTACTTTTCCAAAAAACTCCAACAACAACAGTATCAAAAAAGATTTTAGCTCAAAAACAACTTTTTAATGTAGAATTAATGAGTTCGAGAGAGCAAGCTAAACGAATTAATGCATTAGATTATAAAAAAAAAGAAGATGCTAGAATAAAAAGACAAGATGCGAACGAGGGTTCAATCTTTGATTTGCTTAAAAATAAAGAGCTATTAGAGTGGAGCAGAAGTGATTCACCCGTTAGAATGTATTTGAGGGAAATGGGGAAAGTGCCACTTTTAACAAAGGCAGAAGAAATAGAAATCTCTCAAGCCATGGAAAAGGGTGAAAATACAATTCAAGATGCAATATGTTCCGTACCTTATCTTATTGATTTTATTTTAGAATACAAGGAACCACTTGTAAATAGAGAAAGAAAAGTAAAAGAGTTATTTAAAAATTTTGATGATGATGGTGAATCTACAAGTAATGAGACTGAGGCAGCAGATGATTTAGAAGAATCAGTAAGCATAGAAGATAGTGATACAGCAAAAGATAAAAAACTTGATAAGAGAGCACAAAAGATTATTGAAGCATTTAAGCTTTTAGAAAAAGCTAAAAAAGAATGGATGAAATTTACTGCAAAAGAAGTATCAAAAAGTGATTCAGAAATTGATATGCTTACATTTGACCTTTTGGCAGCATATAAAAAGAAAAGTATTAAAGAAAGTTTAGTTGAACTTGGACCTACAAGTAAATTAATTGCTGAAATAGTTAAAGCAATGGAAACATCGCTTGATAGTGACAATGGTTTCGAGATTGAATTAAAAAGATTAGAATATAAATTACCTTTATTTAATGATATTTTATTGGAAAATCACAAAAAACTTTTAGAAAAGATTTTAACATTAAGCAAAATTGATATTGTAAGTATGGTACCTGAAGCTACTATGGTTTCTACATACATGGAAATAAAAAAACTTTATCAAACAGCTGCAGCAAGTGAAGGTGGATTTGATTTAGAAGAAGATGAACTTAAAGATGTCTTGGAACAAATTAAATTGGGTAAAAAAATAACCGATGAGTCTAAGAATAGAATGGCAAAGTCAAATTTAAGACTTGTTGTTTCTATTGCAAAAAGATATACAAATAGAGGCTTACCATTCCTTGACTTAATCCAAGAAGGTAACATCGGACTTTTGAAAGCTGTTGATAAGTTTGAGTATAAAAAAGGTTACAAATTTTCTACTTATGCTACATGGTGGATTAGACA
>CAWVZX010000072.1:0-6309 GCA_963934755.1 uncultured Arcobacteraceae bacterium
AATTCTTTCAATTGATTCTGCAATTAAAACTTCAACACCTGCTAACCTAATCCCTTTTGCAGCCCAGTCTCTCGATGATCCTTGACCATAATTAGTACCAGCAATGATAATTAATGCTTGCTTTCTTTGAGTATATGTCTGAATTGCTTCCCACATTCGAGATTCTTTACCTTCTGGCATAATTTTTGTCAAACTTCCTTGTTTAACTGTTCCATCTTCATTTTTAACCATTTCGTTAAATAGTTTTGGATTAGCTAAAGTAGCACGGCTAGCTGTATGATGATCACCCCTATGCGTTGCATATGAGTTTAAATCTTCAGGTGCTAATCCCATTTTTAAACAGTACTCACCCGAGGCACTTGTGGGTAAAATAGCATTTGAAGGTGATAAATGGTCTGTAGTAATATTATCAGGAAATACACCTAATAATCTCATACCTTTAAGTGTAGGCATTTCCATATATTCAGCTTCCCAATATGGTGGCTTATTGATGTATGTAGATTGAGTATTCCAGTTATAAAATGGAGATATCTCAATTGCACTTAATGCACTTTTAGCAAACATTGGATCATAAATTGCAGCAAACATTTCAGGTCTCACTGAAGCTTTTTCAACTGCATTAATTTCTTCATCTCTTGGCCATAAATCTTTTAATGTAATAGGGTTTCCATTTTGATCATTACCTAAGGAATCTGTTTCAATATCAAATCTAATAGAACCCGCTAATGCATATGCTACAACTAATGCAGGTGATGCTAAAAATGCTTCTTTAACATATGGATGAATTCTACCATCAAAGTTTCTGTTTCCAGATAGTACAGCAGTTGAATAAATATCATTATCTAGAACTTCTTTTTGAATTTCTGGATCAAGAGCGCCTGACATACCATTACAAGTAGTACAAGCAAAACCAACAATACCAAAACCTAATTTTTCTAATTCAGGAAGTAAGTTAGCATCTTTTAAATATGTTTCAACTACTTTTGATCCTGGTGCTAATGAAGATTTAACCCATGGTTTTCTTCTTAGGCCTAATTCATTTGCTTTTTTAGCAAGTAAACCAGCAGCAATAACATTTCTAGGATTTGAAGTATTAGTACATGAAGTAATAGCAGCAATTAAAATTCCACCATCTGGAATTTTTGTTTCATCTTCTTCTTTAAAGTCTTTAATGAGACCTTCTTCTTTTAAATTCTTAGTTGGAACTAAGTGGTGAGGTTTTGAAGGACCTGCTAAACTTCGAGTAACTTCTGATAAATCAAATGTTATTTCTCTTGCATAAGTTGCTTTAGTTAAAGAAGTTACCCATAAGCCATTAGCTTTAGCATAAACTTCAACTAATTTAATTTGTTCTGATTGTCTTCCTGTTAATGTTAAGTAATGTAAAGTTTGTTCATCAATACCAAACATAGCGGCACTTGCACCATATTCAGGAGTCATGTTAGAAATAGTTGCACGATCTCCTAAGTTTAAATATTCTAATCCAGCACCAAAGAATTCTAAGAATGAAGAAATTACATTATTTTCTCTTAAGAAAGATGTTAGTGTTAAAGCAATATCAGTTGCAGTAATGCCAGCAGCTCGAACACCAATAACTTTTACACCAATAATTTCAGGAACTCTCATATAAGAAGGGTTCCCAAGCATTACATTTTCAGCTTCTAATCCACCAACACCAATAGCTAAGACACCAAGTGCATCTACATGAGGAGTATGTGAATCTGTACCAACTAATGTATCAGGAGATGCAATTCCATCAATATTGTGAATTACAGGAGACATTTTTTCAAGATTTATTTGATGCATAATCCCATTTCCTGGAGGAATAACATCTACATTATCAAATGCTTCTTGAGCCCAGTTAATAAAGTGAAATCTATCAGCATTTCTTCTATCTTCTATCTCTCTATTTTTAGTGAAAGCTTCTGGATCAAATCCACCACATTCTACTGCTAAAGAGTGATCAACGATAAGTTGAGTAGGAACTACAGGGTTAACTTTTTTAGGGTCTCCGCCTTCTGCTGCAACTGCTTCTCTTAATCCAGCTAAATCTACTAAAGCAGTAAGTCCAAGAATATCATGCGTAACTACACGAGAAGGATACCATGGAAAATCGAGGTCTGTTCTTTTATCAATTAATTGAATGAGTGAATCTTTTAAATCAGAATGAGGACACTTTCGAAGTAAGTTTTCTGCTAATACTCTTGAAGTATAGTTAAGTTTTTCAAAAGAACCAGGCGTGATGTCTTCAACAGCAGCTTTTACGTCATAAAAACTTGTATCGAAGCCTTCTAATTTTTTAAGATATTTAGTATTCGTCATATTTTGTATATCCTTGTAGTCTAAATTTACAAAGATGAGATAGAACACATCTTTGTAGTATTTGCAAAGGTGGCACTAGAATATTATAAAAGTCTCTATCTTTCTTCTAAAGGAACAAATTGTAAACCTTCTGGCCCAGTATAAGTAGCTGATGGCCTTATAATTTTACCATCTTCTCTTTGTTCAATAACATGTGCACCCCATCCAGTCACTCTTGCTATAATAAATATAGGAGTAAACATATCACTTGGAATTTTCATTTGATTATATGAAACAGCTGAGAACCAGTCAAGATTTGGGAACATTTTCTTTTGATTCCACATAATTTTTTCAATTCTTTTAGCAACATTATACATTAGCATATCCTTGTTTTCTTCAGATAAATCTTTTGCAACTTTTTTAATAACAACATTTCTAGGATCACTTGTAGTATATACAGGATGTCCAAAACCAATAATAATTTCTTTTTTTGCGATTCTTGCTTTAATATCTTCTTCTGCTTTATCAGCTGAAGCATATCTTTCTTGAATTCTAAATGCAAGTTCATTTGCTCCACCATGTTTTGGACCTCTTAAAGCTCCGATTGAACCAGTGATACAAGAGAACATATCAGAATTTGTTCCTGCTATTACTCTACTTGTAAAAGTTGAAGCATTAAATTCATGTTCTGCATAAAGAATTAAAGACACATGCATAGCTTTTACCCAAGATTCTTTTGGTTTTTCACCATGCAATAAATGTAAGAAATGTGCAGCAATTGTATCATCATTTGTTAGTACATTAATTCTTTTATTATTATAAGCGAAATGGTACCAGTACAAAAGTATTGAAGCAAATGATGCCATCAATTTATTGATAATATCTTGAGCTGCTTCTTTTGGATGAGCTTCATTTTCTTGATTAAGGGCACCAAGTATTGAACAACCAGTTCTCATAACATCCATAGGATGACAAGTTTTTGGTAATTGTTCTAGTGCTACTTTAACTGCATTTGGTATATCTCTAAAAGATCTAAGCTTTTCTTTATATGCTTTTAATTCTTCAATATTTGGTAGTTTTTCATGTATAATTAAATATGCAATCTCTTCAAATTCTGAAATGTTAGCAAACTCTAAAATGTCATATCCTCTATAATGTAAATCATTTCCAGTTTTTCCAACTGAACAAAGAGCTGTATTTCCAGCTGAAGTTCCTGAAAGTGCAACTGATTTTTTAGGTTTAAATACTGTGTTAGTAGTACTCATAATGTTTCTCCTTAAATTATATTTTTCCTAAATTAAATAATGCATCCATTTTTTCTTCGTACTCTTGGTAACCTAACATATCGTAAAGTTCCATTCTTGTTTGCATGGTGTCTAAAGTGCCTTCTTGAGTACCTTTTGCTCTTAAGTCTTGATATACATTTAGTGCAGCTTTACTCATTGCTCTAAATGCTGACAAGGGATAAAGAACCATAGAAATACCTACTGAACCTAATTCTTCAGTTTTAAACATTGGAGTTGATCCAAATTCTGTAATATTTGCTAATATTGGAACTTTGATTACATCTGTAAATTCTTTGTATTCTTTTAATGTATGGATTGCTTCAGCAAAAATCATATCAGCACCAGCTTCAACATAAGCTTTAGCTCTATTGATTGCTGATTGTTGTCCTTCAGAAGCATGAGCATCTGTTCTGGCCATGATAACAAAATCAGGGTCAGTTTTAGCATCAAGTGCAGCAATAATTCTGTCACACATTTCTTGTATTGTAACTAATTCTTTATTTGGTCTATGACCACATCTTTTAGCAGCAACCTGATCTTCTAAGTGAAGTCCAGCAGCACCTGCTTTTGTCATCTCTTTTACAGTTCTAGCAATATTAAATGCATGTCCCCAACCTGTATCTGCATCTACTAATAATGGAATATCAACAGCAGAAGTAATTCTTCTAATATCAATACAAACATCTTCTAACATAGTCATACCGAGATCTGGTAAACCATAAGATGAATTTGCAACACCTGCACCTGAAAGGTACAATGCTTTATAACCAACTTTTGCTGCTTGTAAAGCAGAATATGCATTAACCGCACCAACAATTTGTAATGGTGTTTCTTCTTGTAATGCTTCTCTAAATTTTTTCCCTGCGCTCATATTAATCCTTCGTATAATACATTGTTGTACAATTTTAGCTTTTTAAATTACAATTTATCAACAATAAATAGAATGACAGATTACAGGGAGTTATTTTACAATAATTTACGCATTGATTTACAAAAAGATGTATCTATGACTAAACCAGTAAAACGATGAAATTAAGATATAGTAATCAAGCTAACTTTTTGATTACTATAATCATGAGAATTAAGAAATCTGAATCTCTTCTTTAATCTCTAGTCCAAAACCTGTTAAACCAACAAATGAATATTTTCCACCACTTGTGATTAGTTTGATATTTTTAATACCAAGTTCATTTAAAATTTGAGCACCAATACCAAAATCTTTCATAATCTCTCTTGTTTCATCTGTATTGTTTAAAAATATTAGAACCCCACCTTTATCAGCCAAAAAGTTAATTGATTTTAAGATAGAATTTAGTTTATCTTCATTTAAAAATAAGTTGATATCAATTTCTACATTATGAAATTTCACTAAAGATGTTTCACAAATTTTACCAAACTGAATAACCGTATGATTATTTTCTAAATGATCTTCAAAAGTTTTTTTACTAACTTCATGACCCATAAAGGTTGTCTCTTCACTAGAAATTTCTTTTACTAAGGATTCATGTGCCATTCTGTATTCAACTAAATCAGAAATATATACTTGTTTCATAGTGTGTTTATCTGCAAATATATCTAAATCATCTCGTCTAGCCATTGTTCCATCATCTTTCATTATTTCACAAATTACAGCCTCGCCCGCTAGTCCAGCTAATTTACATAAGTCTATACTTCCTTCAGTGTGACCAGTTCTAGCTAGGACTCCTCCATCTTTGGCAATTAAGGGAAAAATATGTCCAGGACGAACAAGCTCTACTGATTTACTAATTGGATTAGCTAAAATTTTAATAGTATCATCTCTCTCCATCGCACTAATACCTGTACTTGCTTTTGCACAATCTACAGTAACTGTAAATGCAGTTTCATAGGATGAGGTATTACTTGTAACCATAGGATTTAGTTCTAATCTATTTGCTGTTTCTTTAGTAATGGCAACACAAATTAAACCTTTTGCATGTGTTGCCATAAAGTTCACTTTCTGATTATCACTAAGTGCCGCTGAATATACTAAGTCACCTTCATTTTCTCTATCTTCATCATCTAGCATTATTACCATATTGCCTTTTTTAATCTCTTCTATCGCTTCTTTTACTCTTTTAATTGATGACATTCTAATAACCTTTAACATTTTATATGTGGCGATTATAGCACAAATTTTAAAATTTGTGGGCATAACACTTGACATATTCAATGTAATTTACTATAATTCCGTCACTTAAAAATATTAATTGTTTGGGGTATCGCCAAGTGGTAAGGCACTAGCTTTTGGTGCTAGCATCCTAGGTTCGAATCCTAGTACCCCATCCACAGTTCGCGGAATAGAGCAGTTTGGTAGCTCGACGGGCTCATAACCCGTAGGTCGCTGGTTCAAATCCAGCTTCCGCAACCAAAAGAAAATTTTATAACTTTATCGCTATATCTTACTCCCACTTTATTTATATCATATATGAAAATTCTGCTCCGTTAAGCTAAATTAAAAATAAGGAGAAATTAATGTCAATACTAAATATTACAAAAGAAAAAAGACTAGAAGTGTTTATAAGACTTTTACAATCAAATGAATCATTTGATATTGCTTGTTCTAAATCAGGACTTAATAAATCTGAAGCTAAAAACTTAATTGCTCAGTAATATAATTAATATAGGTTTACCACACAAACCTTGTTATTTATTCCGCCCATTCACATTTAAAGTGCAACAAAACCATCTAAATTAATCTATT